>DASWGF010000219.1:0-7323 GCA_036393875.1 Candidatus Dormiibacterota bacterium | reverse complement strand
GGGCGCCCGATCAACCCATGCACGAAAACACGTAATAGAACAGAGCGACCGGGATCCATGCCAGTCCCGCAGCCGCTAGCGCGATTGCAAGTGTGGCGATGGCCGGCCAGTTGCGGCCATCGCCGCCCGGCGCGCGTCGTGCTTTCGAGGCCGCCGATCGCGCGAAGACGGCGCCGACCACGAACGGTATTGGTGTCACGAGCCACACTGGCCCGGCAATAAAGAACCCGTAGCAACCGGTCGCGCGGACCATCAACGCGGCCACCCACATCACGCCACCGAGAGCCAGGGCGATCTGCGCGATTGTGCCGGCCCTTCCCACCGCTGTGGGCGACGGCGAAGTCGGAGCCGATGCTGCTTCCGCACCGGAGATAGCCGCGGCCTGAAGACCCGCTCTTCCAACGTCAGTCGGCGGACCCGCGGACACCGGGAGCGGCCGCGCCACGGAGCTCTTCGCAATCCGGCGGTAAGCGCCCGCGAGTCCGACAATAACGAGGGCCACGCCGCCGCCCAGGGCGAGCGCGCTAAAAAGTCCCCGCGGCGGCACAGGCTTCGTCAGATCGCCGTACGACGGGTCGATCCAGGTTTCGCGGTCGGACTGGAACTTGAGGCCCCACTCGCCGCCGGCTTGGTTCTCGGCCCAGACCGCGGCTCGGTCGCCAACCCTCACGTCAAGCACGACACCGTCGAAGAAGATATCGGGGCTCGGGCCGTTCTCGGCCCGGATCGTCATGTGCGTGCCGAACTTTGGGTCAGAAGAAACCGACGCGACCGTGCCAGAGTATTCCGAGATCGAAGGGACGGTCATCGAAGCTGCATCGGACCACAACAAGAGCCCGATCGGGATCGCAATCGCGCCGGCCACGATCAGAGTAACGATGATCGGCCAGATGATCGGCGCCGGCAGCCGGTCCACGGCCCGCGCAAGCAAGCTCGACAATGCGCCCTCCGTCTCTGCGGTCGCCCGCGCTGGAGGCGGGTCTGCTGTTCAGTCGCATTATGGCCGCAACTTCCGCGGCCACGTCGCAGGAGTCGGTTTTCCTCTACCGATTCGATCACGGCCTTGAGTGTCGCGGGCCTGGACCGTCGATGGAGCGGGTTGCCTCTGGCGTAATCCCCGTGGCCTGGGGCCAGATGACCCTTCTTGGGGTGAACCGAGAGGGAGAGCGGGAGACGGGGTCAGGCCCCACGAGTATCAATCACCGCGTTAAACCCCTAGCCCAGCCACCGCCACACAAATGCAGCCGACCCAAGCCCACTAGGGAAATCTCGGTGTGAGAGCTCCGCGAAAACCCAGCGATCATCTGAGTCCGCTTAATTAACTACGCCCACAGAGCTTCTGGAGATCACGGCGCCACAGGTGAAGGCTGGATCTTCGCTCCCTTCTTAGGAAGGATTGGAACCTTCAAACTTCTGATCCAGAGGGCCAGCGCAGCGGCTTCTATTCGTATGACTCCCAGGTGGCGTCGCGAGTCGAAGCTACAGCCGGTGGTGGCTCCTCCGGTGGGCCTAGCTCGTTGACGGACGTCTTTGTGGCCGTGACTACGACCGTGCCGGACGCATGGTCCCACAACATGCGGTCCGGGACCCCGCCACCCAGACCAAATCGCAATTTCACGAGCAGGGCCATGAGATAGATCAGGCCCACGACCGGGACGGTCTGGAACACGACAAAGCGCACTATCGTGCGCAGCCACGCAGGCGGTGAGCCATCCTCGACTCTTACCACACGTACCCCGGCCGCCCATTGGCCCAGCGTCCGGCCCCAGAGGGCCGTCGGCAAGATCTGGAGGAGTACGACTTCGGCAACGTAGACGGCCTCATTGACGACTCCGGCATCGGTTGCAGCGGAGTCGGAGTTCGGCAGGAACGATGCGCCCTGAGTGACGATGCCCGTGAGGCTCGTGCCGATTACAGCGAAGATGATCCAGCTGATGAAGCCGGCGAGAAATCGACGGCCTAAGTTCGCCGGGTTGCCCACCGCCGCGCCGGGCGCGGTACGTCGGTCGAGTCTTACCCAGATGGATCCCAGCCCAATGAAAACTGGCGACAGCAGCAGCACGCCCAGGACCTGCCTCGCCGGGCTGTCGAGGTATGGATTCTCCGGATAACCCAAGCTCGAGGCGGCGGCCGCACCGGCCGCGACGAGTGCCATTGACCAGACCACCCTGCCCTTCCAACCAAAGGTGCCGACGACCACCGTGGTGGCCGCGATGAGGATCAGGAGCGCCGTCAAGGAGAAGCCGACCGCAAACAGAATGGTCCCTGCGGCGCCTGGGTTGGGTGGTCCCGCAATGAAAGAAAGAGCGGCGAGCACTGCCAGCCAACGCGAAATCTGGCTCGGAGCGAGGGCGGCCAGCGCGACGAGCAGCATGCACCAGCCGGCGATGACGCCGAATGTGCTCAATCCATGAGCCGGGTATCCAAGGGTCCCGTAGGAGGGGTCGAGTCCGTAGAACAGGATGACCAGCAGCGCGCCGGGCAGCGGTGCCAGCACCACCCATCGCCGTAACCGGGCCGCCATGGGAACCTCCTATGTCAAACGGTCACCGCAACGTAGGCGGTGGAACCCTCCGAGTAATCGTGACGAAGCGCCGGTAGACGGCATCGGAGATTTGGGCGGGCCAGGGCACCTATCGCGTCGGTCCTAGTGTTGGCGATGGTCTCTCGACTCGCAATGTAAGCCGAGGCGAGGAGTAAACATAGGCGATCTCGTTTACTCCACGATCTGCGATTGAGATCGCCGACGCACTTTCTCGCCGACTTCATACCGACCCTGGCTCGATTCGGCCCTGGTCCTTATTGCAGAGCGGCAAGACTGACGGTCGGTCTCGATATGCCGGCGCCATTACCGAGTGCCGAAAATGTGCCTCGCCGCATTAGACAAGCCTCGTGAACGAGTGGCCCTGCCGTCGCCCGATATAGCCCCTCGGCTGGCGAGAGTGGAAAGCCGAGTAAGCGGGAGACGGGGTTGTCGTCCCGGGTACCAAGGCCCGGGTTGAGTCCAATTACCGGCTCGGAGTGCTCGTAAAGCATGAGTGAACGTGCCCAGGGCGCATGCACGCCGGCTCATCGCGGTGGTGTTTGCCCGAGTTAACTGTGGGCCGAGCCCGGGAGTTTCATGAGCGAATTCTGTCCTTCGTACTTAATGAAAGCGGACCCGGCCGGGGGTAGGTCTCACGATCTCACCGCCCGACGACGCTGGCGGAGGCAGTGCAGTCGCGAGGCGATGATCGACGGCCGATTCATACGTCGTTGCGCACGCCCTTCAGCAGGCGGTGGAAGAACAACGGGTGCGTCTCGCGCGCGTTGGAGCCCCAGAGCAGGATGAGGTCGATCTCCTCAGCGAAGACAGATAATGCGCCCGACATGCTCGGCTGGGTGGACAGGTTTACCCGGTCGCTCTCGTGGCCCATCATCGTTCCACTCCTGGCCGCTGGTGGGGTCAACGTGCTCGTCGGGCTGGGGTGCTGGTTCCTCGCGTCGTCTACGACCTCACTGAGCATCCAAGGCATCCAGGTCTACTCGGGGACCGTCGTCTCGGTCTCTTCTGACCCCAAGGTCGGCACGTACGTGATGCTCGACGGGCCGGGCGATCGGAGTCTGGACTTCTTCTTCGACAGCCCCGACTATCCGAACCTTCCGGACGTCAGGGTCGGAGACCAGGTCACGATCTGGGCCGAGCATTACGTTGGTTTTGAGGCGGCTATAAAGCTTCAGTCAAGTCGTGGGACGTGGGTCGCCACCATCAGAGGTGAGGACCTGAACCCGACCACCCCTCTGCCAGCGTACGGCCCCCTCGTGATTCTCGGTCTCGGTCTCGGCGGATTAATGACCGCCACCGCGGCTTTGGGTATCGTTCGCCGGCGCCCGCTCGGTGCAGGCGCGGACCATCGCGTCCCCACGACAGCTTCGCCTTCTGGCCTCGGGCACGCAACGGCCGTGGCCGCCAGCTGGGGCGGTCGAACCTCAACGGCACTCGGCGCGCTCGCCGCAGGCGCCGACCTCTGGGTCGCAGCGTGGACCGTCCAGCATGTCGTGGGTTGCGCCTTCCTTGGGCTCGCGTATCTCATGTGGCTTGCTACTCTGTGCCTCTACGTAGTTGCTGCTGTATTGAGCGGCCGGCGCAAGCCGGTGGTCACGAAGGTCGCGGTGTTGCTGGCCGTTGCGGCCTTCATCTGGTTGCCGGTGAGCGTCGTCGCCATCGGCACGTTGTGCGGAGGGGGCTAGTCGCCGTGATCGGGTTGTCGTGGTCAGGCCAGTAAGGAACATGGCCGCCAGGGGAACTCCCATCCTCGAGCCCATTGCGCCTGCCCTTGACCTTTTCCAGCACACTCCTGGACAGGATGACTAGTCGCCGCTCGTCTTGCCGCTCAAAAGCTGGCGCGGGAGACGGGGGTTCATCGGGCCGAGTGCCAATGCCCCGGATATCACGGTTGAGGTTGAGTTCGCCTACCGCCTCTCAGCAGGCGGAGGCAGTGGTCAGACGCGCGGCGTCAGTCAGCAAGAGCGAGGCATCGGCCGCAGGGATTTGCTTGCCCGACTGGGCGTTGACGCTGTTGACGAAAGCGCCAAGCTGGCCGCAGGCGGAAGTCTGGTCGCCGCGCGAGGTCGAGTCAATGAAAGCCCCCAACTTACTGTCGAGGCTTTCGGAGGTTCCTGACGGAAGGCCCATCCCGGAGATCGCATCGATGACGCCCTGGGCGAACTGCGCTTGCGACAGCACATTGAAGCTTTGCGAGACGCTGGGGGCGGGGTTGAAACTGGCATTGCCATCCTGCGCCGCGGTTATCGTGCACACGCCCGTTCCGCCCAGAGACGCCGTGTTCCCCGAGACCGAACACGGACCAGAAGCTGAGAACGAGACCGATAGCCCGGACGTGGCCGTCGCGGTGATCGCAAAAGGCGGCTCACCGAAGATCTTGTCGGCGAGCGGCGCGAAGCTGATGGACTGGTCCTGCTTGGCAGTAACTGTGAAAGACCCCAGAAATGGCGTGCCGCCAATCTGACCGAAGTTCCCGGCCGCATCCTGCGCGGCCACGAGGGTCAAACCGTAGACTCCGGGTGCTGATGGATTCAGCTTGATCTCCCAGATCCCATCCTGAGGAGTACCCGAAGCCAGGGTGAGGGGCACACAACAGACAGTCGGAGCCGTATTAGGAATCGTTTGGATCGCGGCGGCGACGACACCGCTGTCATCGGTGATGCGAGCGCTAATCGTGACAATGCCACCTGACCCTACCGTGTTGGGCGAGATGGTCGGGGGAAAGATGGTGGGTGGTCTGGTGTCGGTCCCGCCGATGACGGTGAAATTTCCGCCCGCAAGTATCGGGTTGGTAAAGCCGAATTGCGTGAAGCCATTGCCTGCATCGACATTCACGAACTGCAATGTCCAGGTTCCCGAGGCGGCCGCCGGCGGCACAGCTACCAACCCTTGCCAGGTCCCGTCTTGGGGGGTGCCGGAGGCCAGCGACAGCGCTATACCTTCAGGGCCGATCTGCGGGCCTTGGCAGCCGGGAGCGGCAAATCCGTCGGGGAGCGCGTAGCAGACCGCGACCGAAAGAACATCGGCTGCAGCGTTGGTCAGGTGGACTGCGGCGGTGACGGAGCCCCCGGCAGTTACGGTCGTAGGAGACGCACTCACCGATACGAGAACCGTGGTCCCGCCAGGACAGCATGCAAGCACAGGCGCGGGACCGGCCGTAAAGTAGGCCGACACGCCAACCACGAGACTCGCCACCGTCGCCGAGGCAAGCCGTACCAATGACCCGCGCCACCCCTGACTGACCATGAGCCCTCCTCGGTAGCGCCGCGCCCGAGAGCAGTCGGCCAGCGCTACCGCGCAGCAGCGTAGTCCCGACATGTTGGCCTGTCAAACAAGCCTGTGGGATGCTTGCTAGTAGTGCGAGGTGGGTAAAGCTGGAGCGGGAGACGGGACCTAAGACCCCGAGTACCAATGCCCTGGTCGAGTTCACCTACCGCCTTCGAAACTAGTTGGGAATCTAGGGGCTCTCACGCTCACTTGAAGCTAAGCGGATTGCGGTGTCGCGAAGTATCTCCTGACGCTCGCAGGTGCGACAACCAGGATGCCGATGAAGACTGGGAAACGCGGAGACCGCCAGAAATGGCCACAGGGGCGCGTCACCCCCGTTGGCGCTACGGAACCCGAGGAAAAGAGACTCGAGGCTCGAAGCCGCCTGTCCCACGCATCGGCTCTTCAACCGCCCACCGACGAGTCGAATGCCACGATGCAACAGCCGTGTCAGGCCCTTGCTTCGCGCGCAGCGGAGAGATCTACGAGCTGGAAGATGGTGTGCCGTTAACCCGGTCCCGTCAACTCACTTCGACGCCGTTGGCGTGTGTGTGAAGGGCAGGATGGGCGCTGGCCGGGGGGGAAGCCGTTCAACCTACCGCACGGTTCCGGTTGTCCCTCGCTGCGAGATGACTGAGACGGGTTAACGGCACCTACATCGCGCCTTTAATTCACTCTGCGTAGTCTCACCCCAAGCCAGATGTACCAGATCGGCGCTAAGACGACGAAACCGACTCCCGCGACAATCGCCGTGAACAATTGGATCTGCAACAAATTTGTGGCCACGACGAGACCGTACGCGATCGCGAGGCCGATGCCCACATAGGCCAGTGGCTTGGGCCAGGTGTTGCCGCGCAGCGCCAAAACACTGACGACCAGGATCCACACGCCAACCGCACCGAAGCGCAGCCAGGCTTGTGGATCGAGACCTGCTAGTGCGCCCGGTACTGTCAGGGCGGCTTTTACGGCAGCGTCGCCTTTCACGTAGGCCGCTGCCCTTGCGGGATTAAGAACAATGCGGTTCAAGAACTCTACCGCGTTAACCGCAGACCCAACGATGGCAAGAGTGCTGGTCCAACGCACCCATCCTGGGTTTGCGGATTGCAGGCTCCCTGAGATTGCCAGAATAACCGCGATGGCCAAGAGTGAGTCCAGCGCGGCTATCCCCAATGACACGGTGTACCCTGTGGCGTCTTGCGCCAAAGTCTCCAAGAATTGCCCAGGAGGAATCCCGGCAGCGTCTTGGACTTTGACTGGCGACAGGAGATAAACGGCTGCGGCCACAAGATACGAACCACCCACGACGATCGAACAGGTTCCTCCGAGTTTGCTTAGCGTGTTGTCCTTCATGTTTCACTCCCATTCGGCGAGCTGACCCACTTCGAACGTTGCGACCTTGACTCCGTGGTGGTCAGGGTGCGTCGGCGGAGGGGGGCGTAGCCAGGGGGCCAACAGCTCCCTCCGGCTGCGGACCCCTGTTCCGTTAACAATGGTCCGTCGGCTCGCGTCAC
>DASWGF010000218.1:0-10581 GCA_036393875.1 Candidatus Dormiibacterota bacterium | reverse complement strand
CCACGACCCCTGGTCGCGAGCGGTGGTCCGAGCCCCGATCGGCGACCAGAGGGATTCGGTGCTGCCGCTGATTGCCGCACCACTGGGTGGGCGGCTGTTCTTTGCCGGCGAGCACACCGACAGCCGGGTGGGCCCCGGCGGAATGGAGGGTGCCATCAAGTCGGGCTACCGGGTCGCGCGCGAAGTCATGTCCGAGGCTTAGAGGTCATGGAAGATCGCGAGTTCCTGATGATCCCCGGGCCCGTATCCGTAGACGATGAGATCCTGGAGGCGCTTGCGCTTCCGGTCCGCGCCCATTACGGAGACGACTGGACCCGACTTTACAAACACGCCGTGTCCAGCATGCGCGAGGTGTTCAAGACGACAGGCGATGTCCACCTGGTGTTTGGGTCAGGCATGGCCGGAGTCGAGATGTGCATCGCCAGCGTGCTCTCGCCGGGCGACGAGGTCTTGATCCCCAGCAACGGGCTGTTCGGCGATCGCATGGTCGAGGTCGCGACCGCCAACAGGCTTCAGGTCCATAGTTTTCGCCCCGGCCTTGCCGAGGCGATCACGGCCGCCCAGGTTCGGGCGGCGCTCGCCGAGCATCCCGGCGTTCGCGCGGTGTGTGTCGTCCACCACGAGACCTCGGTCGGCATCCTCAACGAGGTGGAGGGGATCTGCCGCGCCGCGCGCGAGCACGGGGCGCTCGCGATCGTCGACGGCATCTCGTCCATCGCGGGCGTGCCCTTCGAGATGGACGCCTGGGGAGCCGATCTCTGCGTCACCGTCGCCAACAAGTGCATCGGCGGGGCGATCGGTGTGGCGCCGGTCGCAGCCGGTCCCGGCGCCCTCGCGGCGCTTGACGACGGCCGGCCCAAGACGGCGGGCTGGTATCTGAACCTGGCCACCTGGCGGCGCTACACCGAGCTCTGGGGCGACTGGCACCCGCACCCGACGACGATGCCGACCAATGTGATCGAGGCTTTCGATCTCGCGCTCATCCGGCTGCTCGAGGAGGGCGTGGAGAACCGGTGGCGGCGGCTGGCGGCGGCGCGCGACCGTGTCCGCGACGGCCTTGAGGAGATGGGATTCGAGATGCTTGCTCCGATCACCGTGGCCTCACCGGTGACGACGGCCGCCTACGGGCTGCCGGGTATGGACGTGAGCGAGTACCTCGAATGGCTGCTGAAGCATCACCGCATCCGCATCGGCGGCGGGCTGGGCGACCTCCGAGGCCGGATCTTCCGCGTCGGCCACATGGGCCGGGCCGCCGAACCCGCCGCCGTCGATCGCTACCTGCGCGCCACGGCGGACTACATCGAGCACGCGGGTCTGACCGGCGCGAACCGGAAGGGGTGACGGCCGGCTCGGGATTACGATTCGGTGGCGTCGACCGCACACACGCAATGGGGAGGGGGCGAATGGCTCGTCGATTCCGATTCGGCATCTGCACCGATCAGAACATGACCTGGGAGAAGAACGTCGAGCGCTGGCAGTGGTTCGAGCAGCTGGGCTTCGAGAGCGCCTGGGTCTGCGATCACCTCGTCCAGCCGACTCGGCCCCAGGGACCCTATCTGGAGGCATGGACGTTGCTGGCGGGCCTGGCGGCACGGACCGAAAAAATCCGCATCGGCGTGCTGGTGACGTCCAACACGTTCCGCCACCCATCCGTCCTCGCCAGGATGGCTGTGACCGTCGATCAGATCTCCAACGGCCGGTTGGAGGTTGGGCTCGGCGCCGGCTGGTACGAACCAGAGCACACGATGTTCGGAATCCCGTTTCCGGAGACCAGGGAGCTGGTCGCGCGCTTCCGCGAGGCTGTCCAGGTGATCGATCTGGTGATGCGGGAGGACACGAGCTCCTTTGCGGGTGAGTACTACCAGCTGAAGAACGCGCAATCCCGCCCGCTCGGCGTTCAGAAACCGCGCGCCCCGCTGGTGATAGGCGCATTCGGCCCGAGGATGCTCAAGATCGTCGCCAAATACGCCGACACCTGGAATGCTTTCGGGACGCCGGCGGAGATGCGCGAGCGCAACCAGATGCTCGATGACTACTGCCGCGAGATCGGGCGCGACCCGGAGACGCTGGACCGCTCGATCTATTACTGGGTGACCAAGTCAGACGCAGATCCATGGGCGTCTGAGCAGGCTTTCTACGACGGGATCGGGCCCTACATCGAGGCGGGCGTCAACCAGTTCATCCTCGACCAGCCTCGCGACGACCAGATCCACATGCTCGAGTGGGTGGCCGCCGAGGTGCTTCCGAAATACGCACGCGAGGCGCCACGCAAGGTCGAGGCCGCTGCGGCCGCGACGATCGACACGTCGATGTGGAAGGCGCCTCCGGACCACATGTGAGCCGGCGATGGAACGCTTCGGGACGGTCATCATCGGCGGCGGCATCGTCGGCTGCGCGGTCGCTTACTACCTGACCGAAGAGGGCGAGTCGGACGTCCTGGTGGTCGAAGCAGAGGAGCTGGGAAGCGGCTCGACAGGCGGTTCCTTTGGCGGCGTCCGCCAGCAGTTCAGCACGCCACTCGAGATCGAGTTCTCGCGCCGGGGCCTGGCGTTCTGGCAGACGGCCGAGGGGCGCTTCGAGTCTCCGGTGCCCTGGCATCCCAACGGTTATCTCTTCATGACCGGCCGGCCGGACATCATGGCCAAGCTCGCCGAGGCCGGGGCCTTGCAGCGGAGCATGGGCTTGACCGAGATTCACGTCCTCGATCCCGAGCAGATCCGGGAGGTGGTGCCGTGGATCGCGACGACTGGCTTGCTGGGCGGGACCTACACGCCCAACGACGGCAAGGTGACTCCGACCGATGGAGTCGCGGCGCTCGTCAAAGCCGCGAGACAGAGGGGCGTCCGCTTCCGCGAGCACTGGACGGTTCGCTCGCTCGAACGGGTCGATTCGGGATGGAGGCTGACCGGGCCGGAGGTGGTCGCGGCCGAGAGGGTCGTCGTTTGCACCGGCTACTGGACCAGCGACTTCCTGCGGTCGTTCGGCCTTGACCTGAGCATCCGGCCGCAACCGCTGTACAGCGCCATCACCGGCGCCGCGCTCGCGGGGCAGCACGTGCCGCTGACGCTGGACCTCGATACCGGCTTTGTGGTCGAGCGCGAATCGGAGGGACTGATCATCGCCATCCTGCTCGAGGACAACCCGCCGGGTTACGGGCACACCCGAATGCTGGAGGAGTTCGCGGAGCTGGCCCGCGTGCGGGCGCCTTCGCTCGCGGACCTGCACATCGCGAAGCGAGTCGTCGCCAATGTCGATCTCGGCGGCGACGGCCATCCGTATGTCGGCAGCGTCGAGAGTGGTCTTTGGATGGCCGCGGGCTTCGGGGGCCACGGCGTCATGCACGGACCGCCGGTGGCCGAGCTGCTCGCCAAGACGATTGCCGGCCGGCCTGATCCGATGGTGGACATCGCGCCGCTCACCCCCTGGCGCAAAGCAGGGGCAGCCAGCGAGTGGATGGTGGCCGCCAAGAAGGGCTGAGGGTCAGGTCTCGGTCGAGCCTTCGCCAGATTCGAAATACACGTGCGTGGGCTCGATCCGGAAGATCGCCCTGCGCTCGCCGAGAAAGGACCACGGATAGCGGTCGACTTTCATGTAGCGGCGGCTGAGCTTGTCCATATGCTCTCGCCACCCTTCTTCCGACCAGGAAACAACCACTCCGGTGATCGCGAGGTATCGGTAGGGATTGCGAGGATCGACGATCGAGATGGCCACCGCCGGCCGCTCGCGCATGTTGGCGGCCTTGACCCGGTCGACGCGAACGTCGACGAGCACGGTGTCGCCATCGTGGTCGATCCACAGCGGCGTCACGTGTGGAGTGCCGTCGGCGCGGACCGTGGCCAGATGACCGAGCGCCTCACCTTCGAGTAGATCCATCAACTCGGCGGGTATCCGCGCCGTCTGTGCCCGCCCTTCTGACATCGCATGAAGCGTAGTCGCATGCGGTCGAGGCGCCGTCAGGTCCTGACCATAATTACGGCCATGACGGCTGCCGCGGCGCGCCCACCGGTGCCACCGGAGAAGTTGAGGCTGGGCCTGATCTTGCCGACCTGGACGACCACAGATCTGCGCTGGCCCGAGCTCCTGGAGGTCGCGCGCAGCGCCGCTGAGGTCGGGTTCGACGCTCTGTACGTCGCCGACCACCTGCTCCTGCCCAGCAACAACGCGGAGCTGAAGCGGCGAGCGGGCGTGGACTTTCCGGATGACCCGGAGGTCGAGCTGGAAGGCTACCTGGAGTGTTTCACGGTGCTCAGCGCGCTGGCCGCGGAGATCCCGCGGCTGACGATCGGCTCTTTCGTCGCGTGCACCGGCTACCGGAACGTCGGCCTGCTCGCGAAGATCGCCGTGACCATCGACGACATCAGCGCCGGCCGGCTGGTGCTCGGGTTGGGTGCAGGCGATTCCCAGGGAGAGCACAACACGTTCGGGTTCCCAAGCGGCCAGCCCGTAGCCCGCTTCGAGGAGGCGCTTCAGGTCATCAAGGGTCTTTTCCAAACCGACTCGCTCGACTTCGACGGGGCCCATCACCGCTTGCGCGGTGCACGCTTGCTGCCCCGGGGCCCGAGAGCGGGAGGTCCCCCGATCCTGATCGGGACCCTCAACCCGGGGCCGCGAATGCGCCGGCTCGTGGCCCAGTACGCGGATATCTGGAACGGGTGGCTCGGCTACACGGACGCAAGCGCCGAGTCCGCCGCGACGCAGCTGCGCATCATCGACGAGGGCTGCCGTGAGCACGGGCGCGATCCCCTCACATTGGTGGCCACCACCGCGGTGCGCGGGGCGATGCCCGGATCGGGCTACACCCCGCGGCCCGACGAACGGCCGCTCGCAGGCAAGCCGCGACAGATGGCGGAGACGCTCAGCGGACACGCCCGGCTGGGCATCTCCGAGGTCCAGGTGGCGCTGACCATGGGTGGGGCGGAAGGCGTCCGTGCGTTCGCGCCGGTGATCGACGAGCTCAGGTCGGGGCGTCAATCGACCGGAAAGGCGACTCCCTGGGCAAGCGGCAAGTCGTCCCCGTAATTGATCGTGCACGTCTGCCGGCGCATATAGCCCTTCCACGCATCTGAGCCGGCCTGGCGGCCGCCGCCGGTCGCCTTCTCCCCGCCGAACGCACCTCCGATCTCCGCTCCGGAGGTCCCCACGTTCACGTTGGCGATCCCGCAGTCGGAGCCGGCGGCCGAGAGCCATCGCTCGGCTGCGTTGAGGTTGGTGGTGAACAGGCCGCTGCTGAGGCCCTGCGGAACCGCGTTGTTGGCCTCGATCGCCTCGTCCAGGCTGTCCACCTCGAAAACGTGGAGGATCGGCGCGAAAATTTCCTCTCGGATGATCGGCATTTCCACTCGCGACCTGACGATGGCCGGCTCGACGAAGTAGCCGGCGCGGTCCTCGAGCACCCGGCCGCCGTAGATCAACTTTCCGCCCTGTCGCTGTATCTCCGCGAGGCCTTCGCGGTATTCATCGACCGCCTCCCGCGACACCAGCGGCCCCATCAGAGTCTTCTCGTCGAGTGGGTCGCCGATGTTGACGGTTCGATAGGCGGCCACCACTCGCTCCAGCAACTGGGTGGCGATCCCTCGTTGGAGGATCAGGCGGCGGGTGCTGGTGCAGCGTTGACCGGCGGTGCCGACGCTTCCGAACACGATCGCTCGGAGCGCGAGCTTGAGATCGGCGTCGTCGAGCACGATGACCGCGTTGTTGCCTCCCAGTTCGAGGATGGCTCGTGCCGACCGTTTCCCCACCGCCGCCGAGACTCGCTCGCCGACGGCGCACGAACCGGTCGCCTGGATCAAGGGCACTCGATTGTCCGAGAGGAGGGCTTCGCCAACGGTGCCGCCGCTGCCGATGACGAGGCTGAAGACGCCCTCGGCTTCTGTGCCGGCGGTCACCTCGTGGTAAATCTGCTGGGCAGCGATCGAGATCAGCGGAGTGAGACTGGACGGCTTCCACACGATGGTGTCGCCGCACACCAGCGCGAGAGCCCAGCCCCAGCCCGGAACCGCGAGGGGAAAGTTGAATGCGGAGATGATCCCCACCGCTCCGAGCGGGTGCCATTGCTCGACGAGCCGGTGGTCCCGCCGCTCCGACGCGATCTCTCGGCCGTAAAGCTGTCTGGACTGTCCAACCGCGAGGTCACAGATGTCAATCACTTCCTGGACCTCTCCTCGGGCTTCGCTGAGGATCTTTCCGTTCTCGAGGCAGATCAGGCGGGCGAGGTCGTCCTTGCGCCTCCGGAAGGCGTTACCCAACTCGCGCACCACGTCGCCGCGTTTTGGAGCCGGCACCGAGCGCCAGATCATGAAGGCCTCGAGGGCAGCCGCGATGGCGCTCGAGCAATCGGCTTCACTTGCGCTCCGAACGTGCCCGAGGACATTTCCGGTCGAAGGATCACGCGTCTCGATCACCGCCCCCGTCCCGCTTTGAATGAAGCGGCCGCCGTAGGCGACGCCCGAGAGGGTGCCGCCAACCGGCAGTTCGAAGGCGCCCAGGATCTCGTCGACCTGCAACTGTCGGTCACCAACGAGTTGCGTCTTCATCGAATCTCCTTTCAAACCACGTTTAGCTCGGGTTCAACTACACCTGTCGTGAAGCGCCGATGGGCGAACGCGTCCAGCGGAACCTCTGGCTTCTCCCCTACGAAACATCGAGCCAGCAGATGGCCCACGGCGGGCGCCTGCTGGAAGCCGTGTCCGGAGAATCCGCACGCGCACCAGAAGCCGCCGAGGTCATCGACCGCGCCCAGGATAGGTTGATGGTCGGGCGTCACCTCGTAGAGGCCTGCCCAGGCGGTCCGCACACCGGCGGTACCGAGCGCGGGCGCTCGGCGCTCGACGATATCAGCCATGGCTTCGAGCACGGCCCAATCGACCTCGGTGTCGAAGCTCGGCGTCTCGTTGGGCAGGCCCATGCCGAAGAGCAGGCCGTCACCTTCGGGGTGAAAGTAGAACGAAGTGGTCATGTCGATCGTCATCGGATGGTCGCGTGTCACCGCGGGCATCGGTGCGGTGACGAAGATGTTGCGCGGGTACGGCTCGACGGGCACGGTTACGCCGGCCATCTTGCCGATTTCGCCCGCCCAGGCGCCGGCGCAGTTGAAGACCACCGGCGTCACGATGTCGCCGGCCGACGTCGTCACTGCCGAGACGCGTCCCGCGCGCACGTCGATGCCTGTGACGGCGACGCCTTCATGGATCTTGACGCCCAGCCGCTTGGCCGCGCCCGCGTATGCCGAAGTCACTGCGTGCGGACTGGCGATCCCATCGCTGGGGCAGAAGGTGCCACCCAGGATGTCATCACCGCGAACGATCGGAGCCAGCTCTCGAACCTCCGAAGGCTCGACCCACCGCGCATCTGAGACCCCCAGCCGCTGCCACATCGGCACAAGCCGTCTGAAGTCGGCGACCTGCTGATCGTTGGTCAGGACGAACAGGTAGCCGATCTGCCTGAACTCCGGATCGACGCCTGTTTCGGCTTCGAGGCTCTTCAGCATGCGAACTGACAGCTGCTGCATGAGGACGTTGGTTTCGGATGAGAACTGACGCCTCACGCCCCCGGCACACTTACCCGTCGACTGCGAGCCGAGCGCGTCTTTTTCAACCAGCACCACCTTCGCACCGCGGTCGGCAAGGTGGTACGCGATGGAACAGCCGATCACGCCACCTCCGACGACCACGGCGTCAGCCGAGCCCAGGCTCATGCTCCTGGATGCTACCGATTAGTTTCCGCCTTCTGGGTTGTTATATCTGACGTGACCTAGTCAGGACGCCTAGTCCTAAACCCCCGAGGAAGGAACCATGCCACCGATTGTCCTTTTTGGAATTCAATTCACCTTCTCGCTCGTCGCGTACGCGCTGATAGCGTGGTGGTACGCAGTGCCGCGCCTTTCCAGGCTTCCGCGCGAAGTGGCGCTGGTGCCGCTGGTGTGGATCCACGCCTTTCGCATCGTCGGCGGCACGATCCTGGCTCCTGGCGCCGTCGATGCGGGTGTTCCCAGCGACTTTCGCACGATGATCGGATACGGCGATATGGCCACTGCTCTCGTGGCTCTGGTGGCCTTGATTGCCCTGCGCCGTGGCTTGCCTGTTGCCATCCCATTGATCTGGCTTGGCCTCACGGTAGGGCTGCTGGACACTGTGAACGCAATCATCCAGTCGATGCGCTACAGCGTGTTCACCTACGGGCTGGGTGTCAACTGGGTGATAGTGACGATGTACGTGCCAGCGCTGGTGGTGAGCAGCGTTCTGATCTTCATCCAGCTGCGTAGGCCCAGCGGCGTTTCAGCCGGCTAATTCTGTCGCCAGGTCGAAACGCGCAAGCACACGCGGATCCGCGAACGCGTGGATTTGCACGACTTGGTGACCATCATCTGCAACTACAAGTAGCGCAAAGAGCGACAGCCGAATGCCCGTGGGTTCCTGGAAATAGGCGGCGAAGGCCGGGCTGCCGTTGGCGTGAGTTTCGAACAGACGCATCGGCGCGATCGTGAAAATCGACTCGGCCAGGAAGTCCGCGATCGGCCTGGCGCCGACCACGGTCGGTTGGGGCGGCATGGTGAGCACGGCGTCGTCGTGCAGCAGCGCCATCAGGCCCGCCACATCCGCGGCCTCCCAGGCTCGAACGTAGCGCTCGAGGAGATTGCGCGTACTCGGTTGCCTGGCGGGCATCGTGGCGCGCGATCGGTCTGACAAGTTGTAGTTGCGGCGCAGGGTGGCGCGGGCCCGCTGGTGCGCGCTGTTGACCGCCGGCACACTCATGTCGAGGAGGGCTGCGACCTCTGCCGCTCGGAACACCAATACGTCACGGAGAAGCAGGACTGCTCTCTGGCGGGGTGGCAACAGCTGCAGGACGGTCAGGAACGCGAGCGAGACCGACTCGTGGGCGTCGAAGCGCGCTTCAGGTCCGGTCTCCGTCGGCGCGATGCCCGACAGCACATTGTCTGGACTGGGGCCGATGACGTGTCGCTCGTCGACGGGGTCGCGCTTGCGCAGCTCGATCGCATTGAGGCAGACGTTGGTGGCGATGCGATAGAGCCAGGAGCGGAACGAAATCGCACGCCGGAAAGTTTGCCGCCCCTGCCACGCGCGAGCCAATGTGTCTTGGACGGCGTCCTCGGCCTCGTCGATCGTGCCCAGCATCCTGTAGCAGTGGACGAGAAGCTCGTTCTGGTGGCGGGCCACCTGCTCCCCGAAAGCGTCTGCAGAATCCGGGAGCATGAAGCATTGTGGCCCGACGAGAGCTGTTCACGCCGAGGCCTGCGGGTCCTCCTCCAGCATTGGCAGGTGCTCCAGGGGATGAGTTCGCTCGTCGCGTCGCTGCGCTGACGCCGGCCGGCTTCCGAACCCGGTCAGAATCGTTTCGAGGACAGGCAGCGCGTGGAGCACGTGCTTGGTTCGGATCAGCAGGTCCCACAGCGGCTCGAATTTCTTCCAGCCGCCGGCGTAGGCTATGTGCCGCAACCGCGATCTGAGTCCGGCCTTGGACGACGCGCCTCGCCAGATCGATCCCCAACGGTAGAAATCTCGATACGCACGCCAGTAGCCGGCTTCCAACTCTCCAGCGGTGAGCCGCTGCGGTTTGAAGACCACATGACGGGTGTCAAACAGATCCCAATCGTGGTGCAGCACCCGGTTCTCCGCCTCCATCCGCTGGTAAAGGGCGGTGGTCGGATACGGAGTCAGGATGTGGTAGGTCGAGGTTTCGATACCGTGGTGGACGGCCCACTCGACCGTGCGATCGAACACGTCTGGCTCGTCGTGGTCCATGCCGAACACAAAGCTGCCGTTGACCATGACACCCAGGTCGTGCAGGCGGCGGATGGCCGCGGCGTAGTCGCGCCCGATGTTCTGGTATTTGCGCTGGTCCTGGAGGTTGGCTGAGTTGACCGTCTCAAAGCCGACGAACAGGCTTCGCAAGCCCGATCGCACCGCCTTCTCGAGCACGACCGGCTGCTCGAGCACGGATTTGACCGTGCCCGCCGCCTGCCAGAGGCGGCCCATGCCGGCCATCCCATCGAACAAGGCGGCCGCAAAGTTCGGATTCCCGAAGAGATGATCGTCGAGGAAGTAGAGATGCCGCCCGGGTAGTCGATCGATCTCCGCGAGCGCGCGATCGACCTCCATCGTGTAGAACTGCTTGCCTCCCTGGAAGAAGGCGACCTTGTAGCAGAAGTCGCACACGTGCGGGCAGCCGCGCGAGACCACGATTGAGTTCGGCACCAGGTACAGGTGCCGTTTGATCAGGTCGCGCCGGATCGGCGGAATGGCCGCCAGAGTTCTGTCACGCGAAACGTAGCGAGGCAATGGAGCTCCACGCCGCAAGTCGTCGAGGAATTGCGGCCAGGTGTCCTCGCCGGGACCCATGAAGATGTGGTCCGCATGGGCAGCGGCTTCATCGGGAAGCGAGGTGACATGCAGGCCTCCGAGCACGACGCGTGCTCCGCGCCGGCGATAGTGGTCCGCGATTTCGTAGGAACGTCTTGCCGAGGTTATGTAAACCTGGATCACGACGAGGTCGGGCTCATCGTCCAGCTGAAGTTTTTCAACGTGCTCGTCACAAATCGCGACGTCGTCGTCGTCGCTCAGGTAC
>DASWGF010000217.1:0-5634 GCA_036393875.1 Candidatus Dormiibacterota bacterium | reverse complement strand
TTGTTGTTGAAGGTGAAGCCACCAAAGCCGGCCTCCATGTACTCGCCGATCACCTCGGCAGCCTGGCTGACGGTCGCGGTCTTCGCGATTGCCCGCCGCTCCGGGGTGAGGCCCTCCAGGAGGGCCTTCGCGTCCTTTTCGTTCTCCGCGAGCACCAGCGTGAGACCGACGGTCAGCAGGACCTCAGAAGGATCCCGGTTCACCGCGGCACAGTGCTCCTCGAAAACCTTCTTCTTTCGCTTCAGGTCCTCGAGGTTGCCACCAAACCAGTGGCCGATGTCGCCATGCTCTGCAAGCAGTCGCAATGTCCGCCGCTCGCCACCTCCGCCGATCAGGATCTTCGGACCCCCAGGCTGAATGGGCCGCGGCACGTTCAGAGCACGATCGATCTTGTAGTACGTGCCCTCGAATGATGGCCGGTCCTGGGTGAACATCAACTTCGCGATCGTCAGCGCTTCCCCAAGGCGGTCCATGCGCCGGGCGATGGGCGGAAATTCAATCCCGTAGCCCCTGTGCTCGACTTCGTTCCAGGCGGCGCCGATGCCGAAGATGGCGCGGCCTTTGGAAATGACGTCGAGCGTCGTCACCTGCTTGACTAGCAGCGCGGGGTTGCGGTAGGTGACTCCGGTGACCAGGGTGCCGAGCTTCACTCGTGATGTTTGCGTGGCGAGCGCGGAGAGCGTCGTGTAGGCCTCCATCATCGGTTCGGTCTCCGGACCGATCCCACTGATCTGATAGAAGTGGTCCATCACGGTCACGAGGTCGAAGCCGGCCTTCTCGGCCGCCTTCGCGTTCTCGGCGACGCGGTCGAATAAGCGGTCGCTCGGAACGCCGGGAAACGTAAAGGTGGGCATGTGAAATCCGAAGAATGCAGCCATGCCTAGAAGAATCCGCGCCCGCCGTTTACCATTCCGTGAAGATGAACGCAAAAACGTTCGGGATGGTAGGAATCGCCTTGGCCGTGCTCGCGTACGGGACCGTCCTCGTCTTCATGGCTTTCGACCGCGATTCGCATTCCGCAAGCGACACGATCCGCCCGTTCATCATCACGATGGGCCCGGTGTGGGCACTGGCGATCTGGTCAGGAGTTTCGCTTCTGCGGCGCCATAGATAGAATTTGTGGCCACGGCCGTGGCCATAGACGAATCGCGTAACGGCAAGGTCAACTCGCTCCAGCTCGTCCAGGTCGAAGGATTCCTGGAGGTGGCGCGCCGCGGCAGCGTGAGCCGCGCGGCGGAGGCGCTGTTCATCACCCAGCCGACCCTCACCGCCCGCCTTCACGGCCTCGAACGCGAGCTGGGCACTCCCCTTTTCCTGCGCACGTCGCACGGCATGCGGCTGACGGATGCCGGCAAGGCATGGGTGCCATATGCCGAACGGGCGCTCCGAGCTCTCTCCGAAGGGCGCGACGCGCTGGAGCAGGTCATGTCCGCTTCGGCCGGGCACCTGATGATCGCCGCTGCCCCGGCTGTCAGCACGTATGTCCTGCCCCAGCTGCTGGAGACGTTTGTCGCCACCCATCCGCGCGTCGAGGTGTCGGTGCGCACAGGCCACTCGGAGGACGTTGTGGAGCTGGTGCTCCGTGACGACGTGCAGCTCGGCCTTGGCCGCGCCATCCGTCACCCCGACCTTGAGCTGACTCCATTCCATACCGAAGAGCTCGTGCTCGTCTGCGCTCCCGACCATCCGTTCACGAAGAGACGCCACGTGACGATGGCGGAGGTCGCCGGCCAGAAGCTGATCATGTTCGACCGCACGTCCAGCTATTACGAGATCACCCAGGCCGCCTTCCTCTCGTCCGGGGCGATGCTGCGCGGCCTGATGGAGCTGGACTCGATCGAGGCCGCCAAGAAGATGGTGGAGCGAGGCCTGGGCGTGGCCCTGCTGCCGCGCACCGCCGTCGCGCGTGAGGTCGAGGGCCGGACTCTGCGTCTGGTCCCGATGAAGGACGCGCCGCCGATGCACAACTCGATCGTCGCCTACCGGCGCCGGGATGCCGGCAAGCCCGAAGGCATCGTGGCTGCGTTCCTGGACCTGCTGAACGCCATCGAGTAGGTCTCGCCAGCTATCGGGTTTATTGATCATCACGATCAAATCAATCAATTGGACTTATACCGACGTACTTGATACGTTGCGGTTCATGAATGGGACGAATAGGACTGACGAGCACGATCACTCGCCGGATCTCGAAACGCGCGGCCAGCCCTCTACTCACGAGTGCGAATGCCCGGACCCGTGCAACTGCGACCACGAAAACGAATAGCGAACCGATGGAGCTGATCTCGACTCCCCTCCTTCCTGATGGCTTCAGAGTCCCCGCCTCGCGCCACGAGGACCCGAGCCGCCGCCTGCGCCGCCTCCTGGCCACCAAACCCTTCGTGTTCGGGCCCGGTGTCTACGACCCGTTCGGCGCCGAGCTGGTCATGTATCACGGCTTCGATGCCGTGTACTTCAGCGGCTACTCCTTCGCCATCGGTCACCTCGGCACCACGGACATGGACATCTACTCATCGGTCGAGATCGCTGATGGCGCGCGCCGCACCGTCAGCGCCCTGCGCAAGTTCCAGCTCACGATGGCGATGGGCGACCCGGAGAAGGGAATGGCCCCGATTCACCTCGAGATCCCGCCCGTCGTCGTCGACATGGATTCCGGCTACGGGAACCTGTTCAACGTCCAGCGGACTGTCGATCTTTACGTGCGCGCCGGGGTTGCGGCCGCGCACCTCGAAGACCAGGTGATGCCCAAGCGCTGCGGCCACATCGCGGGGAAGGCGCTCATCTCGGCCGGCGAATTCGTCGGCAAGCTCAAGATGATGCGCAACGCGGCCGACGACCTGGGCCACAAGGACTTCGTCATCATCGCCCGGACCGACGGCGTCTCCGCCACCGAAGCCCCGGAGACCAAGCGCGGGATCCAGCTCGCCATCGACCGCGGGCTGCGATACATGGACAGCGGAGTCCCCGACCTTCTGTGGTGCGAGTTTCCGACCGCGGAGCGGGGGCCGACAGAGCAGTTCTGCACTGAGATCCGCAAGCGCTTCCCGGGGGCCCGATTTGCCTTCAACTACTCCTCGTCCTTTAAATGGCACAACGAGAAGGACCCGATCACCTGGGACGAGCTCGGCGAGCTCGGCGTCGGCTTCATCTTCATCACGCTCGCCCTCCAGCACGCCGCCGGCCACGGCATGTCGGTGCTGCTCGATGATCTCAAGCACAGCCAGGAGCAGGGGTACATGGCGCTGCAGCGGAAGGAGTGGGCGCCGAATTCGGACATCCCGACCCGGAGCCACCACCTCTTCACGGGTGTGCCCTACCACCAGCATGTCGGCCAGGAGTACGGGGCCACCCGCCTGAGCGAGGCCTTCGACGAGCACCTCGAGGTCTCGAAAGTAGTCTGACAATCTAGCTGCACGCCGAGCAAACTAAGCTGTTAAGAGAGGCGGGGGTTGATCTCTTATCCGTTCCGTTACGTCTGGTGGCTGCTGTCGAGCTTGCGGCGATCGATCGGCAGGGCGCCGGACTATGTCATCTACGTGCTGGAAGAGGGCCTGCCCACCCTCCCAGACCCGCCGGCGCCATTCTGGCGGCGCTTCGTGGCACGGCCGCGCTTGAGCGTCGAAGAGCTCGGGGAGCAATTCGACGCGATCGCGCACGATCGTCGGACCAAAGGGGTCGTGCTTCACCTGCGGCCGGTGCCGATGTCGATGGCGAGCCTGCAGGACCTGCGAGACCTGGTTTCGAAGTTACGCGGCGCGGGGAAGCGCGTAATCGCTTGGGCGCCGTTCTACACCACCGGGACCTACTACCTGGCGTCCGCATGCAACGAGATCCTCCTGATGCCCGCGGGCCTGGTGCGACCACTGGGTTTCTCATCGACCGGGGTGTTCCTCGCCGACGGCCTGGCCCGCGTTGGCATCAAAGCCGATTTCGTGCAGATATCGCCGTACAAGTCGGCCCCGGACCTGCTCACCAAATCGCAGATGTCGCCCGAGCAGCGCGAGCAGGTGACGTGGCTGCTCGCGTCGAACCACCAGGAGTTCGTGAGGTCGATCGGCGAGAGCCGCGGTGTCGATCTGGTCACGGCCGCCAAGGTCGTCGACGAATCTCCATACACGGACGCCGCTGCGCTCGAGAAGCACGTCGTCGACGGGCTGCTGCCCGAGGAGCAGCTTCCAGACCATCTGGGCGGAGGTAATCAGCGGGCTCGGATCGCGACCTGGGACCAGGCTCGGCGCCGGTTGAGGGCGCGGCGACCCACCACCGGCCGGGGCAGATACGTGGCCATCATGCGCATCGAGGGCACGATCGTCGACGGGCGCACCGATTCATTGCCGATCAGGCCGCCGTTCGACATCCCGCTGGTCGGCCAGGATCGAGCCGGCGACCTCAGCGTGGTTCCGCTGGCACGCCAGGTCGCCGCCGACAAGAACGCCGCAGCCGCAGTCCTCTTTATCAACTCACGCGGAGGATCGTCCACGGCGTCCGAGGCTATGCGGCAGTCGCTCGAGCTGGTCGCCAAGCGGAAGCCGCTGGTGATCGCGATGGGGTCTGCGGCCGCCTCTGGCGGTTACCTGGTGGCGACCCCCGGCCAGTGGATCGTGGCGCGGCCCGGCACGCTGACCGGATCGATCGGAGTCTTTACCGGCAAGCTCGTGACCGGGGACCTGTTCTCGAAGCTGTTGGTCAATCGAGAGACGGTCGCCTTCGGCAAGCACGTGACGCTCGAAGGTGACGATGATCCGTTCACGGACGAGGAACGGACGATCGTTCAGCACGAGATAGGCCGGGTGTACGAGCTGTTCCTCGAGTCCGTCGGCGAGTCGCGCCGGATGACGCGCGACGAGGTGCATCCCGTGGCCGGCGGGCGCGTCTGGACGGGCAGCCAGGCCCTCGAGCGGAAGCTGGTCGATGAGCTGGGCGGCGTGGACACGGCGGTGCGCAAGGCGCGGAGCCTGGCTCGGCTCAAAGACACGACGCCAGCCAAAGAGGTGAGGGCGCCGCGGCGGCCGGTTCCACCGCGCGCGATGCCCACGGCGGCGGGGTTGCTCGGCTACGTGCTGGAAGGGATCGGCCTCCTCAGTCGGGCGCCAGCACTGGCCGTGATGGAGTTCGTCCCGACCGACCCGTATTAACCTCCCCGCCACGCGGGGAGGTCGGTCCGCCCGCGGTTTTCAGTGTCTTGAATTCGCGAACTTAATCGGCTATGGTCGGAAAGGCTGCGGGGGCTCCATCGGCAGAACAGTCGCTTCGATTGGTATTGCGAAGGGGGATGGATTCATGAGCAAGGTCACCGAACGCACCGGAAAGCCGTTGAGGGCAGCGATTCTCGCCGCGACGATCATCTTTGCCCTTTCACCGGGACGGCTCGCGGCCGGATCAGGCCCGCTGTGGGCGTCATCTGTCTTCGCGAACAACACTGTGGTGAGCTCGCCGACGATGGGCGGGGGCTACCCCGAAAACCCGCCTGTGGAGGGCGGTTGCGTCGGACCCAGCCTCAACAACTTCAATGCCAACCATTCCGAGTCGGAGCTGACGGTCGATCCCGGCAGCGAGCACATCGTCGGCTCGTCGAAATTCTTCTTCGACAAGTTCTCGACCATCTACAACTTCTACCTCGGCAGCTACAACATCAAC
>DASWGF010000216.1:0-8527 GCA_036393875.1 Candidatus Dormiibacterota bacterium | reverse complement strand
TACACCGCGACCGTGCACACCTCGCGCGGCGACTTCACGATCACATTCGTCGATCCCAAGGTGGCCCCGCAGACGGTCAACAATTTCGTCTACCTCTCGCAGAACCACTTCTACGACGGCCTCACCTTCCACCGCGTGGTGCCTGGTTTCGTCGTCCAGGGAGGCGATCCGCTCGGCAACGGCACCGGCGGTCCCGCTTACAAGCTGCCCAACGAGACCAACCCTTCCAAGTGGCCGCGCGGCACCGCCGGGATGGCTTCGAGCGCGGCCGGCGTGAGCGGTTCGCAGTTCTTCATCACCACGGGCGACGCGCCGTTTCTAGCGACCAGCGGGGTTTACAACCATTTCGGGTCGGTCACCTCGGGCATGGACGTCATCGATTCGATCCAGGTCGGCGATCGCATGACCTCCATCGACATCACCGCCTCGTGAGGGGGGCGCCGCGCAGCGTCCTGGCGCTCGCGCTCACGGCTGCATTCGCGCTGGCGGCCTGCGGCTACGCCGACCCATATGCGACCTCCGGACCGGTTGCCAACGAGAGCCCCGGCGTGGTCAGCCCGTCGCCTGGAGCGGACGACTTCAACGCCGGCAACGGGCTGCCCGTGGTCACCTATCCGGATGGGCTCAAGTACATCGAGCTCACGGTCGGCACCGGCGCCGTCGCCCACAGCAATGACACCGTCACCGTGCAGTACACCGGGTGGCTGAGCGACGGTACGAAGTTCGACTCCAGCCGCGACCGCGGCACGCCATTCCCGGTTGACTTGAACGCGAGTCCGAGCCAGGTCATAGCCGGTTGGGTGGAGGGCATTCCCGGGATGAAGGTCGGGGGCAAGCGCAAGCTCATCATCCCCGCACCGCTCGCCTACGGGGCAGCCGGCAAGCAAGACCCGAACACCGGCGCTTACGTCATCCCCCCAAATGCGACCCTGGTCTTCGAGATCGAGCTCCTCAGCCTCAAGGTCGGGCCGAGCCCGTCGCCGATACCTTCGCCCAAGCCGACGCCCACACCGTCACCGAGCCCGAGCCCGTCTAAGTCGCCCTAGCGCCGTCGCAAGGGCGGCCGGGTTTACCCCGGCCGCAGCCAGCGCGACACCAACTACACCAACGTTGCCTGGAGTGGCTACTTAGACAATCCGAACCTCATCGGAAGGAACGCAGCCGCGCGCGGAGCGCCCGGCGATGAGAGGAAACCGCCCGGGTTTCCTCTCATAAATTACGTCGCCGTGAGGCTCCCAAACATACCGTCGGTCTCGTGTCCGGGCTGATCGCAGATGATCCTGTACTTGCCCGCCGCCAGATTGGCCACGGTGAAGACGAAGCTGTCGCCGGCCGAGACCAGCTCGCTTCGCCCGGCGATGGCGCCGGAGCTGTCCTTGATGACCATGTCGTGCGCGACCGTGCCCGCGTTGACGAGGTAGAAGACGACCTTTCCCGATGGAACGCTGAGTGTCGAAGGACTGAACGCGAACTCGGTCATCGTGACCTTGATCGAGCCTGCCGGCTGGGCGTTGCCTCCCCCGCCACCACCGCACGCGGCCAGCAAGGCCACCGCGAGCAGGCCGACCGCAAGCCGTCTCATCGGAACAGTGTGACTCCCAGATACAGGATGCCGAACAGGAATATCCACACCACGTCGACGAAGTGCCAGTAAAGCGTCACCGCCGCCACGCCGACGTGATGCTGCGGCGAGAACTGTCCTCGTGCCGCGCGATACAGGATGATCGTCAGCAGGACCAGTCCTCCGAGTACGTGTGCGCCGTGGAACCCGGTCATGGTGAAGAAGGCGCTCGCGAAAGTGTTGTAGCCGTTCAAGGTCAAACCACGGCCGTAGGCCGCGATGAACTCATAGATCTGACCGCCCTCGAATCCGAGGCCGAGGATGATCGTGGCGATCCACAGCATGAAGAACCGGCGGCGGTTGCCCTGCGTGAGACTGTCGGAGGCGAAGTGGCACGTGACGCCGCTGGAAAGCAGCACGACTGTGTTGATCGCGGGAATCGGCCACCAGTTCACATAGAACTCGGGCGTGCTCGCAGGCGGCGGCGGCGGCCACTGGATGTGCGAGCCGTACAGGTAGAAGTAACTGGCGAACAGGCTTCCGAAGAACATGACCTCGGACGCGAGGAAGATGTACATCCCCATCATCCCGGGCTTGATCGCCGGGTATTGGGGTCCGGTCTGCGGGTGCAGGGTCGCGACAGCCATCAGTGATGCACCTCGCCGCCGTCAGCAGATTCGGCCGGGTACATCTGCACGTCTTCGACCAGGACCCAGCCGACCACACCGATCAGGAACATCAACCCGCCGACCACGGCCAGGGTGATGCGAACCTCCGTCGCGAACGGGATCGCGGCCAGGCTGAGGAATAACGCGCCCGCGCAGATGACGAAAGGCCACCGGCTGGGCGGCGGCATGTGGATCCCGAGCTCACGAGCCTTGGCGTCGAAATCGACGACGTTCTCCACGTGCTGCGGTATCTCCATGTCGAAGCGCGAGGCCGCCGCGCGCGCCGGATCGGCGTCGCGCCACGCCTTGAACGCCGCCGACGCGACGTAGCTCGAGGGCCAGAGCTTGTAGCCGTCGTTGCGGCAGAGGTCCAGAAACCTGGGCGTCTTCAGCCCGCAGCGCGGGCAGTCGACGGTCAGGGAAGGGTTTGAGATGTCGACGTATCGGGGCTCCCTGGATGCGGCCAAGTTCGTTTCGGATTCTAGTGGACGGCGGCTTTCGGGCGAACAGTCGGGCCTCTTGGCGTCGATATACTGGGCGCCGTGAAGGTGGGCTCACTCGCGCGGCTGTGGCCATTGGCCATTCTGCCCGCGGTCCTTCTGCTCGGCTCCTGCGAGGCGCCTGGCGGCGTGTCCCCCATCTTCCCCACCCCGGTGTCGCCCAACGGCCAGGACATCTACGACACCTACATCGGGATTTCGATCCCGGCCATCATCATCTTCATCGGCGTCGAGCTGGCCCTGCTGTGGGTGGTCATCAGATACCGCCGCTCCAAGCAGCCCGCCGGCTACATCCCGCCTCAGATCCACGGCAACTTCAGGCTCGAGGTGGTGTGGACCGCGATTCCACTCGTGGTGGTGCTGGCGATCGCCCTCTACAGCTTCAACGAGCTGCAAAAGGACTTCCAGCCCATCAGCAACTACGACTTCGAGGTCGTCGTCTCCGGCCACCAGTTCGGCTGGAACTACACGTATCCCCAGGCGGGCGGCTTCACCATCCACCAGGAGGGGACCCTTGCCGGCGACGTGACGCCTTTCGTCGTCCCGGTGAACTCGCTGATCCGCCTGCGCCTGCAGGGCACCGACGTGATCCACTCGTGGTGGGTCCCCGCCATCTCGGGGAAGACCGATGCGGTGCCGGGGTATGACAACTTCACCTGGCTGAAGATCGATCGCGTCGGCACGTGGCGCGGCGAATGCGCCGAGCTCTGCGGCGTGGGCCACAGCACGATGCAGATCATCGTCCAGTCGATGACCCAATCCGATTTCAACGCCTGGGTCCAGCAGCAGGTGGCGGCCCAGCACGCGGCGCGAAGCGTCTCAGCGACCGCGAGTTAGGATGGGTAAGTAATGGCCGCAGTTCAAACGCTGCCCCGCCCAAAGGCTTACGACGACACTTTCTGGAAGCCGATCACCCTGTGGCTGACGACCACCGACCACAAGCTGATCGGGATCATGTACATGGTCACCGGCCTGCTGAGCTTCGTGATCGGCGGCATCTTCGCCCTGATCGTCCGGCTGCAGCTGTCGCAGCCCAACCTGTCCGTCGTCGATCACGAGACCTACAACCAGCTCATCTCCGCGCACGGCGTGACGATGATCTTCTTCTTCGTCACCATCTTCCTGACCGGGATCGCCAACTACATGGTTCCGATCATGATCGGCGCGCGCGACATGGCGTTCCCGCGTGTCAACCTGCTCGGGTTCTGGCTGGTGCCGGTCTCGATCCTCCTTTACTACGGAGCCTTCTTCACGGGAGGTGCGCTCGACGCCGGCTGGACCGGATACGCGCCGCTCACTGAGAAGGCCTACCAGGGCCACAGCCTCGGGGTCGATTTCTGGGCGCTGAGCATCATCGTCTGGGCCATCTCCGGGATCATGGCCTCGACCAACTTCCTGACCACGATCGTCGCCCTGCGCGCGCCGGGCATGAAGCTGACCCGCCTGCCGCTTTTCGTATGGGCGCAGATCTCGACCTCGATCCTGCTTCTGGTCGTGGGCGCGCCGCTGGCGGCCGCCATGATCCTCGTCGAGTTCGATCGCCAGCTCGGAACGCAGTTCTTCACGACGCAGGGACGGCCGGTGCTGTACCAGCACCTGTTCTGGTTCTTCGGCCACCCCGAGGTCTACATCATGATCCTGCCCGGATTCGGCATGATCTCGGAGGTCATCCCAGTCTTCGCGCGCAAGCAGATCTTCGGCTACACGACCATGGTCGCGGCACTGTTCGGGATCGTCTTCCTGTCCATGACTGTGTGGGCCCACCACATGTTCACGGTCGGCATGAATACCTGGGTCGAGGGTTTTTTCATGCTCATGACAATGCTGATCGCCGTCCCGACCGGCATCAAATTCTTCAACTGGATAGCAACCACATGGTGGGGATCGGTTGAGTTCACCGTGCCCATGAAGTTCGCGTGGGGATTCCTGGCCACGTTCCTGATCGGCGGCATCACGGGCGTCTATCTCGCCTCGGTGCCGGTCGACACACAGCTCCACCAGTCTTATTACGTGGTCGCCCATCTCCACTACGTGCTGTTCGGAGGCAGCGTGTTCACGATCTTCGCGGGCATCTACTACTGGTTCCCGAAGATCACCGGGCGCCTTCTGAATCGCACCCTTGGCGAGTGGAACTTCTGGACGCTCTTCATCGGCTTCAACGGGACATTCCTGATCATGCACACGCTCGGGTTGGAAGGGATGCCCCGCCGCATCGCGACCTACGCCAACCCCGCCTGGGCCACGACCAACATGATCATCACTGTGTCGTCCTTCCTGATTGCGTTCTCAGTCCTGCTTTTCTTCATCAACGTGATCCGGAGCTGGAACGGAGGGGAGATCGCAGGCGACGATCCCTGGCACGGCAACACCCTCGAGTGGGCGACGACCTCGCCTCCGCCTCCATACAACTTCGCCAAGGTTCCGCCGGTGCACAGCTTCATGCCGCTGCGGGATCTGCGCGAGTCAGGCCAGCTCCCGACCGAACCCGAACCGGCGCCGGTACCGGCGTAAGAGCCTTTGATCTTTCTCGCCGGTGAATGGGTCCCGGCCTGGCTCGCGATGAGCATCACGTTCGCGGTCGCGCTGCTTGGTGTGGCCGGGCTGGGATGGTGGGTGCTTCGCGGAGACGCGATCAACCGGGCGTCGGAGGACATCGAAACAGCCGAGCCCACCGAGCACCACTAGAGAGTTATGACGGACAACCTGGCGGTTTTCCCTCATTGCCGGGTCGGCTTCGCCGACGCGGCTGCTCTCTTTCCCTTAAGGATTGGATTTATTCAAGGGAACTCCACGCGACGTAACGATCGTCATGTGGCACGCATTGAGACAGCCGGAGTGAATCCGGCCTACCGGCCACCCGCAACTCCGCGCTAGCTAACCCAAAGCCCTGAACCTCATCGACCTCTTGATCGTGGCCGCCGTCGTGGTGGGCTCGGTGAACGGCTACCGTCGAGGCTTCTGGCTGTCATTGGCGCAGTACGTCGGCCTGGTCGTCGGCGTGGTCTTGGGCGCGGCCGCGGCCGGACCGCTGCTTGATTACATCGGCATCCACAACCCGGTCGCGCGCCCCTTCGGCGCCGTGCTCGTCCTCGTCATCGGCGGTAGCCTCGGGTCGAGCATCGGCTTCGCGGCCGGCGAGCCGATCCGCCGCAATATTCTGCGCAGGGGCCTCCACACGATGCCCGATTCGATTGGAGGCGCCGCGCTTTCGACAATCGCGGTCCTGGCCATGTGCTGGTTTCTGGGCCTGAGCTTTTCGCGCGGTCCCAGCCAGGAAATCGCACAGGAGATCCAGCGCTCGACGGTCCTGCGCACGCTCGATTCGCTGGCTCCCCGCCCGCCGGCATTCCTGGCCCGCGTCGAGGGCATCCTGTCGGGGGTCACGTTCCCGCCGGTGTTCGCCGGCCTCGAGCCATCGCTGCCCGCCCCGCTCCCCATCCCCGCCTCGGTGGACACGCCAGGCGTACAGCACGCCAAACAGTTCGTGGTCAAGGTGACCGGCACCGGCTGCGGCGGGCTGGTGACCGGGAGCGGCTTTCCGATCGGGAACGGGTACGTGGTCACCAACGCGCACGTCGTGTCGGGGACGTCCAATCACCGGGTGGAGACCCCTGGCGGGGTCGGGATGAAAGCCGAGGTCGTCTATTTCGACCCTGATCGCGACGTGGCCCTCCTTTACGTGCCCGACTACGCCGGCGCCGCTCTCGATCTCGGTCCCGCCGAACGTGGGACGAAGGGAGCGGTGATCGGGTACCCGGGCGGGGGCCCGGAGTCAGTGCAACCGGCTGTCGTCGACGGCGCCATCGAGGCGGCAGGTCGAGACATCTACAACCAGAAGCCGGTCACCCGCGAGATCTTTGTGATCTCGGCGAGGGTCAGGCCGGGGAACTCGGGTGGCCCGTTGGTGGACCTACAGGGCCACGTGGTGGGGATTGTTTTCGCCACCTCGGCCAGCCAGCCCGACCAGGCCTATGCGCTCACCGACGACGAGATCGCGCCCGCCGTCCAGAAGGTGCACAACCCGCCATCGCCGATCGACACCAGCCATCTCCAATGCGCCGCGTGAATCCCCTCCCCCTTCAGGGGGAGGGCTGGGGAGAGGGGATTGAGCCCGCTTCACCCTCTGGCTTCCCTTCTTCGATGAGCAGCACGGGGATGCCGTCGACGATCGGATAGAGGACCTTGCAATGAGGGCACCGGAGGTGGTCCGAGTCCTTCAGCTCCAGCTTGGTATGGCACCTGGGGCAGGCCAGAATCTCGAGCAGCTCTTGAGAGATCACGCCTGCATCGTATTACGCGGCGCCGCGGGGGACAATTGAGCAGATGGACGCCCATAAGGTTCTGACGACGACGCGCTCGGTGCGCAAGCGAATGGACTTCGACCGGCCGGTTCCCCGCGAGCTCATCCTCGAATGCATCGAGGTCGCCGTGCAGGCGCCTACCGGCTCCAACCGGCAGGGATGGCATTTCATGGTCGTCACCGACCCCGACAAGAAGAAGTCCATCGGTGAGCTCTATCGGAAGTCATGGGAGGCATACTCCGGCGGTCGCGGCCCCCAGTACGCGGAGGACGATGTCCGGCATAAGCAGCTGCCGAAGATCGTCTCTTCGTCGCAGTACCTGGCCGACCGCTTCCACGAGGTGCCGGCGATGGTCATCCCGTGCATCCACGGACGCGTCGATCGTGACGGGGTCACGAACCTGGCGATCGCCGGTCTCTACGGCTCGATCCTTCCCGCAGCGTGGAGCTTCATGCTGGCGGCCCGCCACCGCGGACTCGTCACCGCGTGGACCACGCTCCACCTCAAGTACGAAAAGGAAACTGCCGAGCTGCTCGCCATCCCATACGACCGCATTACTCAAGCCGCCCTGATCACGCTTGGTTATCACACGGGCGGTGAGTTCAAGCCTGCGGAGAGGATCCCGCTCGAGCCGATCGTCCACTGGGACACGTGGTGAGTACCAATCCGGTTGCACTCTTCGATCTGGTCGATTGGAGGCGCAGGGTCGGCGACATCTATCGCATCGGCGGACCGGATGCCCTCGCCCAATTCCGTGAAGGCCGCGACCGCCTGTTCAGGTCGCACCCGCAATCGCCAATCGAACCGGAGGAGCGGCCCTTGTTCACCGGGCTTCACTACTTCCCACACGATCCAGCCTTCCGCGTCCAGGCGCAAATTCAGGCCGCCGACGGTTCCGAGCTCCTAATCGATACCGGCGGCGAGGACGGCGCGGTGCGGTACCGACGCGCGGGAGAGCTCGTGTTTCGGCTGGCGGGAGAGCCGTGCAAGCTGACGGTTCTCAGCCTGGTCCAGTACGCGGGCGGATTGTTCCTGCCCTTCAAGGACACCACGGCCGTCCATCAGACATACGGCGCCGGCCGCTACCTCTTCGACACCGCCAAGGACACCGACGGCCTTGTGCTGGAGATCACGCCTGGATCGTCCGAGGTCGTGATCGACTTCAACTACGCGTACAACGCGTCGTGCGCCTACAGCCCTCGGTGGGCGTGCCCTCTGGCGCCGCCCGAGAACTTTCTTCGCGTCCCGGTCACGGCCGGCGAGCTCAACTACAAGAGCTAAACCGGCACGGCGCTGCCGCGCACGACTTTGATCAGTTCGCCCGCGAGTGCGATCGACTCCTTCGTCTGCAGGACGTTGTTGTTGAAGGTGAAGCCACCAAAGCCGGCCTCCATGTACTCGCCGATCACCTCGGCAGCCTGGCTGACGGTCGCGGTCTTCGCGATTGCCCGCCGCTCCGGGGTGAGGCCCTCCAGGAGGGCCTTCGCGTCCTTTTCG
>DASWGF010000215.1:0-3598 GCA_036393875.1 Candidatus Dormiibacterota bacterium | reverse complement strand
TCCGATCACTCCGTACCAGCGCTTGGCGCGAGGCCCGGACTAGCCGCTTTCGGCCCGACGTTTCAGCGCCTGCAACCACCGGTCCACGTAGAGGTTGTGAAACACGCGCACCCCGGCGAGGTAAATGCGTCCTAGCCCGGTCGTCCGGAACTTCGCTCGTGTCACGTTGTACAGGCGGCTTCGGCCGCCGGCCATCGGCTCGATGTAGAAGTTCGTCGCATAGTCGGCAATGCGATGGTGCCCTATCAGCACGACCTCCTTGCCGGGGTCTACGCGATCGACTGAGAACGCGCCCCCTAGAACCTCGCCGTCGCGATAAGTCCACTGCCTCCGGCCAAAGTCGAGAGCGCCCAATGCGCGGTCACGTCGAAGCAGCGCTGCGACCAGTAGGGGCAGCGCTCCGACCTTTGCCCACCGCGAGTTCCTAAGCAGTACTGGAAGCTCGGGCAGCACCTCCCACACCCGCTCTGGCGCCGCGGCAACTTCAATGTGGCGGGCGCTGATGAAGTTCGCGTCCGGCTGGTACGTGTCCACGATCACGCGCGCTGATGCCTCCGTAACTCCCACTCTAAACTGACCACATGGCCAAGCTGCTGGGGTTGCGCTGCCGCGAGTGCGGGGCGGAGTACGAACTCCAGGCCACGCACGTCTGCGAGATGTGCTTCGGCCCGCTGGATGTGGTCTACGACACGGTGGCGCTGAAGAAAGTGGTGAGCCGGCAGCGCATCGAGAAGGGGCCGGCCTCGATGTGGCGCTATCGCGACCTCCTCCCAGTGGAGGACGACGTCCCCGTGGTCACACTCGGGGAAGGATTCACCCCGCTGGTCAAAGCGGATCGGCTCGGCGCCGAGCTGGGGCTCCGCAACCTGTATCTGAAGAACGACAGCATGAACCCGACCAACTCGTTCAAAGACCGCGTCGTGTCGGTCGCGATCAGCTGGGCGCGCGCCCACGGTTTCGAGACCATCGCCTGCGCGTCGACGGGCAATCTTGCCAATGCCGTTGCGGCCTACTCGGCACGCGCAGGCCTGGAATGCTTCGTGTTCATCCCGGTCGACTTGGAACCGCAGAAGGTCGTGAGCATCAGCGTCTTCGACCCGAACGTGGTCGCGGTGCGGGGCAACTACGACGAGGTCAACCGGCTCTGCAGCCAGCTCCTCGAGTCCACGCCATGGGCCTTCTGCAATATCAACATCCGCCCCTTCTACGCGGAGGGCTCCAAGACACTCACCTTCGAGGCCATCGAACAGCTGGGCTGGAGGCTGCCGGACGAGATCATCATCCCGATCGCCAGCGGCTGCCAGTTCGTGCGCCACCGCCAGGCCATCCGCGAGCTCATCGATTACGGGCTCGTGCGCGACGATCGCGTTCCCGCGCTGACCGGAGCCCAGGCTCTTGGCTGCGCCCCTGTATACAACGCTTTCAAGTCCGACACTCCCGAGCGAGTGCTCCCGGTCAAACCCAACACTATCGCGCGCTCCATCGCGATCGGGAATCCGTCGGACGGAATCTACGTGAACCGAATCGCCCTCGAGACGGGCGGTGTCGTCGAGGCGGTGACCGAGGACGAGATCGTCGCGGCGATGCGGTTGCTCGCCCGCACCGAGGGCATCTTCACCGAGACCGCGGGAGGCGTGACCATCGGCGTCCTGGCCAAGCTGGCCCGAGCGGGGCGCTGGATGGGCGACGAGGTGGTGGTCGCCTACGTCACCGGGCATGGCCTCAAGACCGCCGACGTCCTGGCCTCGGTCGACGGCCACGCGCGCCGGGTCGAAATAGATCCGACCCTCAAGTCGTTTCGGGAAAAGGTGAATATTTAGCCATGCCTCAATTTCGCATCCCCGGACCGCTTCGGCGCCTCTCCGAGGGCCAGATGACCGTTGCCGTCGAAGCCACCGATCTGGGGGCGGCGATCGACGCTCTCGACTCGCGGTACCCCGGCTTCAAGGAGCGGCTGCTGGACCAGAGCGGCCAGCTCCGGCAATTCGTGAACGTCTACCTGAACGACGAGGACGTCCGTCTCGGCGCCGGCCTTGCGGCCAAGGTGTCCGAGAAGGACGAGATCTCAATCGTGCCGGCTGTGGCCGGAGGTTGCCCCGCGGCTTAGACTTCGCCCGTATGGCGAGGCGGCGTCTCAAGCTGATCTTTGGCCCGGACATGGTCAAGGAGCCGGTGATCTACCAGCTCGGGAAGCAGTTCGAGCTCGTCACCAATATCCGGCGCGCCGACGTTTCCAAGGACCAGGGCTGGGTGCTCCTCGAGGTCACCGGCGAACCCGACGAGCTGGATCGGGGCGTCCAATATCTCGAGTCGCGCGGCGTCAAGGTCGAACCGGCCGAGGGCGACCTCGTCGGCTAGGCTCGTCTGACCAGCAGGGGCGCGCCTCGGAGCGGTTTGGTGCCGGGCGGCAGGCTGTCGATGATGTCGAGCAGCCGCGGACCGACGTCCTTGGTTTCGGTTCGGAACGGCGCGAACGCGTCATCTCCCTTCGGGTGGGCGCGGAAGTGGAGCTCGACCTTGCGGCCGCCGCGCGCAGGTGCGTGGGACGTCAGGCGGTTGAAATCGGGCGCCGGCACCAGCCACCACACGACAGGCGCGAGTTCGAGCACGAGCACGACCACGTATATCCACGACGGCTGGCTGGGGATCGAGTTCGGAAAGTAGGTGGCGTTCGACTGCACGAAGCCCGAGGCTCCAAGCTCGAAGCAGGCCTTGGCCTGGAGCGATGCGAATGCGCTCTTGCCCTTCGCAACGACGACCAGATCGCGATGGTCATCGTCGGCCACGACCGAGAACGGGACAAGAGTGCCGCCCGTCGTCAGCATCGCGTAGACGGACAAGAGGTATTCGCCGATGCGGCCCGCCTGAACGTCGCTGAGCTTGGGCACGGGCGCAGCTTAGCTGCCGGTTAACATGGCCGCCGGGTGATTGAGAACGTCGACGTCGCCGTCGTCGGGGCCGGACAGGCCGGGCTGGCAACCAGCTGGTTCCTGGCCCAGGCAGGCGCCGACCATGTGGTGTTCGACCGCGGCCGCATCGCCGAAACCTGGCGCAGCCGGCGCTGGGATTCGTTCTGCCTGGTGACACCGAACTGGGCAGTGAAGCTCCCCGGCGGTTCATATGCAGGTCCCGAGCCCGACGGATTCATGTCGCTCGGGCAGCTGGTCGCCTTCTTCGAGTCCTGGGCCGCGTCGTTTCACCCCCCGGTGAGAGAGAACACGCACGTTTCGCGGCTCGAGGCGGAGTCGGACGGGCGGTTCTTGCTGAGCGTGGGCGACCGTCAGGTCCGCGCCCGCACGGTGGTGGTGGCCTCAGGCTCGTACCAGAAGGCGCACCGGCCCGTCGGCGCCGAGACCCTGCCCGCGACGATCCACCAGATCCTCGCCGAGGAGTACGCGAGTCCCGCCACGCTGCCACCCGGGAACGTCCTCATCGTCGGCAGCGGCCAGACCGGCTGCCAGCTGGCGGAGGAGCTGCATGAAGCGGGTCGGAAGGTTTTCCTCGCTTGCGGTCGCGCCCCATGGATGCCTCGGCGCCTCGGGGGCCACGACCTGGTCTGGTGGTTGATCGAGTCCGGCTTCACGGAGCGCACACCGGA
>DASWGF010000214.1:0-1674 GCA_036393875.1 Candidatus Dormiibacterota bacterium | reverse complement strand
TTCCCCGGCCTTTACCGGAAGGACCTGTGGGACGAGATCGGGATGAAACCCGATACCTGGGAAGATATCCGCGTCGGTGGGGCCAAGCTGAAGGCGAAGGGCACCCCGATTGGTATCGGGCTTGGGCACTCCGTCGACCCGAATCTCTCGTACCGCAGCATGCTGTGGAGCTATGGTGCGTCTGAATGCGACGAGACGGGCAAGCGCGTCACCCTCAACTCCAAAGAGACGCTCGAGGTCGTGAAGCTTGTTCGCGCCCTTTATAAAGACGCCATGGAACCGGAAATCCTGTCCTGGGACGATGCCAGCAACAACCGGTATCTGGCGTCGGGTCGAGGATCATGGATTCACAACCCGATCTCCGCATACCGGTCGATACAGAAGGCCAGCCCCGAATTGGCCGACAAGATCTACATCTGGAAGACGCCGGCCGGCCCTGTGCGTAGGTTGGCGTGTGGAGCGCCCAACTCCTACGTAGTCTGGCGTTTCGCGCGCAACAAGGACACGGCAATCGAGTTCCTGCGCAACTGGACTGACAATTGGGTGGCAGCCTTCGAGGCGAGCACGGGCTACAATCATCCGCTGTTCGAGAACAGCGTGCCCAAGCCCATGCCGATCTTGTCGAACGACCCAACCTCGCACCCGGCCGACAAGCTGCAGGTGCTGGAGACGGTCAATGAGTGGCACGCTACTTATGGCTATCCGGGACCGGCCGGACCGGCCTCGGACGAGGTCGCGGACAATTTCATCCTCGTCGACATGATGGCCAAGGCCGCGACCGACAAAGCGACGCCAGAGGAAGCGGTCGCCTGGGCGCACAAAGAGATCGAGCTGATCTATAAGAAGTGGTCGGCGGTTCTATAAGAAGTGGTCGGCGGTATGAACCGATGCGAACAGCGGGGCGGGCGGATAGAGCTTCTCGCCTCGCGAAACGTCAGCGCTTCCGTTATACTGGCGAACGTTGATACCGATCGGGCAAGGCAATTGCAGCCTGCCGGCCGCGGAGGGCAGCTTTAGGCGTTCCCTGCTCAAGGCATAGAGGAAGTCCAGATGGCTGCGGTTGTTGCCAAAGACATCAGAAAGGATTTCGGTGACGTCGCTGCCCTCGATGGTGTCAGCTTATCGGCCTGCGACGGCGAGTTTCTGGTGCTGCTCGGTCCATCGGGTTGCGGCAAGACCACCTTCCTGAGGATCATCGCCGGTCTCGAGCGGCAAACGTCCGGCGACATCCTGATCAACGACGAAATCGTCAATGACATCACGCCGCGCGCGCGTGGCGTCGCCATGGTGTTTCAGAGCTATGGCCTCTATCCGCACCTGACTGTCGCCAACAACATTGCATTTCCGCTGAGGACGCAGGGGACGCCACGGCCCGAGATCAAGCGCAAGGTCGATTGGGCCGCCGGTCTGCTCGGCATCGACGGCCTGCTTCACCGCCGCCCCCGCCAGCTTTCGGGAGGCGAGCGCCAGCGTGTGGCGCTGGCCCGCGCGCTCGTGCGAAATCCAACCGTGTTCCTGCTAGATGAACCGCTTTCCAATCTGGACGCGAAGCTACGGGCAAGCGCGCGCAGTGAGCTGAAGCAGTTCCAGCAGAAGGTGGGAACGACCACCATTTACGTCACGCACGACCAGGTCGAGGCCATGGGCATGGGCGATCGCATCGCGGTTATCGAC
>DASWGF010000213.1:0-4032 GCA_036393875.1 Candidatus Dormiibacterota bacterium | reverse complement strand
GGGTTGCTTCACTTCGCCGGGCCAGGAGCCGACATCGGCCCGCTCGATTCCACCGAGGAGATCGTTCGCCTCGCGCGCTTGGGTCGCAAGGTCACCGTGCTGTTCCCAGGCAACCCATACGCATTTTCGAACGGGAGCCAGGTGGCTGAGGGTCTCCAGCGCGCGGGTGTCGATTTCGAAGCCGTGCCAGGGCTCATCCTCGAGCTCGCCGCGCCGGTGATGAGCGGCATCCCGCTCACCATCGAAGGGCGCTCGGCATCGATCGGCTTCGGCCTGGTCAAGGGCGCGGAGACCGTCGTGCTTCGGCTCGCGTCGGGCTGGTGGGAGTCGGGCATCAGCGCGCTGCTCGCCGACGGCAGGAAGTCGGACACGCCCGCGGCCCTGATCCTCAACCCGGGGCAGCCTGGCCAGCATCGCGTGGGTGCGCCCCTGGGTGAGCTCGCGCGCAAGGCCGCCACCTACGGGTTGCGCGGAGACGCGCTGCTGGTCGTTGGACCGGGAGTCGAAATGGCGGAGCAGCTGGACACGCTCGCAAAGAGACCCCTTCACGGTCGGCGTGTGTTGATCACCCGCGCGCGTCACCAGGTGGAAGGATTCCGGCGAGAGCTGGTTGACATGGGCGCCGCCGTGGTCGAGATTCCCACGCTCGAGATCAGGCCGATGCCCACCGATGATCGCGTGCGCAAGGCCATCGCAAGCCTCGGCCGCACGGCGCTGGTCATTTTCGCGTCCGCCAACGCGGTCGCCATCTTCTACAAGATGCTGGTGGAGACCGGCGCAGACTCCCGCGCACTGCACGTGTCCAAGCTGTGCGCGATCGGCCAGGAAACCGCGGAGATGCTCGAGAAACACGGGCTTCGGCCGGAGCTGGTGACTTCCGAGTACACGGCCGAAGGGCTTGCCAAAGCGCTCGAAGGCTGGGAGATGGAGGGCATTCGCGTGCTGGTGCCTCGCGCGGAGGTCGCTCGCGACGCTTTACCATCCCTGCTCGCGATGAGAGGCGCCGAGGTCCAGATTCTTCCCGTCTATCAAGCGGTCTGTCCGGCGGAGGCGGGACCGGCCTTGCTGCGATTGTTCGACGCCGAGGGCGTGGACGTGGTCACTTTCACGAGCTCGTCCACGGTGGCCAATTTCGTGCGCGCATTTCCTGAGGACAGATTGCCGGCGGTCCTCGGCGATGCCGAGATCGCATGCATGGGTCCGGTGACGGCGGACACCGCACGCAAGCTGGGTCTTCGTGTCGACATCGTGGCTCGCGATTACACGACGCATGGCCTGGTGCAGGCCATCGTGGAGGCATCCGGCAGGCCATGAGCAAGTCGAAACGCCGCGTCGAGGTCGTACCCACCCCGGAAGCCGAGGCAGTCGACCTGCCGGAGGCCTGGAAGAAGCGGCCGTGGGTGCCTTACCTGATCATGGGCATCCTGGTGGCGGTCGTGCTGGGTTCGGGCCTGGCGCTGCAGCAGGCGGTCAACCAACCGAGGGCGGTGGCGCTGTCCAACTGCGTCACCTCGCCGGCGATCGCCGTTCACGCTTTCATCGCGCCCCAGCCGGTGTGCATCCTGCCCAACCACAAATACACGGCCACGCTCAACACCACCTCGGGCCAGTTCGTGATGGAGCTGTTGCCTGATTACGCGCCGGTCACCGTCAACAACTTCGTCGTCCTGGCGCTCAACGGCTACTACACCGGCAGCGTGTTCTGGAAGGCCGAGGACTGGGTGGTGCAGGCGGGAGATCCGAAGGGCGACGGCACCGGCGGACCGGGCTACAACCTGCCGGACGAGCCGAACTCGATCCTCAAATGGGACCTGGGGTCGGTGGGCATGGCCCGCGTCCCGGGCGGCCCGATCAACGGCAGCCAGTTCTTCATCACCAAGGCCGCCTGGCCCGGGGCCGGGCCGACAGCCACCTACAACCGCTTTGGGACCGTGGTCAGCGGCATGGAGAAGGTACAGGCCGTCACGCCGTCCGACAAGATCATCTCGATCACGATCACGGTCACCTGAAACAAGCCTGATCTACCGCTTACAAACGGCGGTCTATAATCCGGCTGATGCCCATACACCCCATCTGGATCATCGCCATCCTCGTCGTTGTTCTGATCATCTTCGGGCCAGGCCGGCTGCCGGAGCTCGGAGCGGGGATCGGCAAGGCCATGCGCGAGTTCAGAAAGGCGACCTCGGAGCTGACCAGCGAGGTGACGCACGCGACCGAACCCGCGGCGACGCCTCCGCCGGCTGCAACACCCCCGGCGCCGCCCGCTCCAACCGAGAGCACCCCCGCGCAGGGCTCGGAGTCAGCCTCTCAGTCCAAGCGCTGAGGCCTCTCCCCTGGCGATCCTAGACAGGGTCCTTCGGCGCGCGCCTCGGGCCGCCGCACCGGTCGAGGAAGAGCGCATGTCCGTGATCGAGCACCTGGAAGCCTTGCGGCGAGCGCTCATCGTGATCATCGCCGCCTGGGCCGTGACCACGATCGCCGCGTTTTTCGTCTCGGGCCAGGTGGTCGAGTGGCTCGTCAGCAGAGCCGGCCTCAAGAATGCGATTTATCTGGGTCCGGGCACGTTCGTGCTGACGCGCCTTCAGGTCGCTCTCTACATCGGTTTGATCGTGGCGGCGCCGGTCGTGATCCAGCAGGTCTGGTGGTTCGTGAGCCCGGGCCTTCACCGGAACGAGCGCCGGGTGACGCTGCCGCTCATCGTCGCCTCCATCATCTTTTTCGCTCTCGGTGTGGCGGTGGCCCTGTACGCGCTGCCCCTTTATATCCGCGTTCTCAACTCTTTTGCCCCGCCCAACGTCACCTACCTGGCGGACATATCCGAGCTCATCGGATTCATCCTCATCATGGTCATCGGCTTCGGGGTGGTTTTCGAGCTCCCGGTGGTACTGATCGTGCTCGGCCTGCTCCGCATCATCAGCTCGCGCTGGCTGTACAAGAATCGCGTGTGGTGGTTCCTGGCCCTTGGCATCGCTGCCAACTTCTTGACCCCGGGCGTCGACCCGCTGACGCCTCTGCTCATGTTCGTGCCGCTTTACTTCTTCTACGAAGCGAGCGCTCTGATCCTCAAACTAAGCGGACGATGAGCGCGCCCTCGCGACCGGACGGTCGGATGCCCGATCAGCTGCGCCCGCTGAAGATCGAGCTGGGCGTCAACGTGCATGCCGAGGGCTCGTGCCTCATCGAGATGGGGCGGACGCGGGTTTGGATCACGGCCAGCGTTGAAGACCGCGTGCCTCCGCACCGGCGCGGCAGCGGCCAGGGTTGGATCACCGCTGAGTATTCGATGCTGCCTCGCTCGACTCACGATCGGGGCACGCGCGAGGCGATCCAGGGCCGCCTGGGCGGGCGCACTCACGAGATCCAGCGTCTGATCGGTCGCTCGTTGCGGGCGGCCGTCGACATGAGCAAGATCGGAGAGCGGACGATCACGCTCGACTGCGACGTGCTGCAGGCGGACGGCGGCACGCGCACGGCCTCGATCACGGGCGCCTTCTGCGCCCTGTACATGGCGATCAAGCGGATGAAGGACGCGCGCATGGTTCCCGAGATCGCCGTCCGCCAGTACCTGGCCGCGGTCAGCTGCGGGATCGTCGGGGGCACGCCGACGCTGGACCTCGACTACACCGAGGATTTCCAGGCCTCGACCGACCTCAACTGCGTGATGGTCGAGGACGGACGCCTGGTCGAGCTCCAGGCAACGGCGGAAGGCGCTCCCTACGATCGGTCGGAGCTCGACGCGATGCTGGCGCTGGCGGGCAAGGGCATCAAGGAGCTGATCGTCGGGCAGAAACGAGCCATAGCCTCGCTTGGCTGAGCGCCGGCTGGTCATTGCCACCGGCAATGCGGGCAAGCAGGGCGAATATCGAGAGCTCCTGGCCGGGACTGGCCTGCGCCTGATGGCCGTCGACCCGGGGGTCGCGGAGGTGGGGGAGACCTACGCGGAGAACGCCCAGGTGAAGGCCGAAGCGGCGAGTGTGGCGCTCGGGCTGCCCGCCGTCGGCGACGACTCCGGTGTCGAGGTCGAGGTGTTGA
>DASWGF010000212.1:0-2193 GCA_036393875.1 Candidatus Dormiibacterota bacterium | reverse complement strand
GAGACGCTGCCCGCGGACTCGGACGCCATCATCGAGCTGACCAAGCTCGTCGAGCAGCGCAAGGACACGTTGCCGAACCTGATCGCTCGAGCGCGCATGGTGGCCCCAGAGCAGGCTGCGTCGACGGTGGCCGTCTACTCGCCCAAGGGCGGATCCGGGCGGACGACGGTGGCTGTCAACCTCGCGGCTGCGCTGGGCAAGCGCTTCCCCGGCGAGGTGCTGCTCGTCGACCTCGCCCTGCCGTACAACCACGCCGCCCTGATCTCGTATCTCACCCCGACGGGATGCCTGGCCGCAGCCAGCCAGGTGCCCCCGGCCAACTTCGAGGAGGCCGTGCTCGGGGCCATCCTCCATCACCCGGGCGGCATGATGCTCCTTCCGGGTGTGCTCCGCGCCGAACAGGCCGACCTCATCACGGTCGACCTCGTCAACCGCGCCATGGGCATCCTGGTCAACGCCTTCCGCTACATCGTCTTCGACCTTGGCGTCGCGTTCACCGACATCGTGATCAGCGTGCTCGACCACTCCCAGCGCGTGCTCGTGCTGGTCACGCCGGAGCTGTCGTCGCTGAAAGACGTCGGCGAGTTGCTGAACATCTTCACCAACGTGCTCAACATCGTCCCCGGCCGCATCATCCTCGCCCTGAACAACAAGGTGCCCAAGTCGGTGGTGAGCCGAGAAGACGTAGTCCGGACGCTGAAGCAGGAGCTCGCGGTCGAGATCGACTTCGACGGCACCAAGCCGGACGAGGCGGCCGTCAGGGGCGAGATCCTTGTCCTCACAGATCCCAAGAGCGCCATCGCGCGCGGCGCCGAAACGCTGGCCCAGTTGATCGCCGGTTCGACGAGCGCCGAGGGCAAGAAAGACGCCAAGAAGGGGTTCAAGCTGGGCCGGGGCTGAGCGGCGTCGGATGAAGATCGCTGTGGTCGGCGCCGGCGCGGTCGGCGGCTATTTCGGGGCTCGGCTCGCTCGGGGCGGCGAGGACGTTCACTTTCTCGCTAGGGGAGCTCACCTGGCCGCGATGCGCGAGCGGGGCCTCCGGATCCGCAGCGATTTGGGCGACGTCGACCTGACCCCCACCGACACGCATGCGACCGACAATCCGGCGGACATCGGTCCTTCGCAGGTCGTCCTATTTACGGTCAAGTCGTACGACACCGAAAGCGCCTCAGCATCACTACCGCCGCTGCTCGGGCCCGATTCGGTGGTCATCTCGCTGCAGAACGGCATCGACAACGAAGAAAAGCTGGCGGCCAGAATCGGGGCCGAGCATGTGGCCGGCGGAGCGGCCTACATATTCGCCGGCGTTGCCGAGCCCGGCGTCATCCGCCACACGGGCGGCCCGGCCAGGATCGTCTTCGGGGAGCTGGACGGGCCGCGCACTCAACGCCTTGAAGCCTTTCTCGCGGCCTGTCAGCGGGCCGGAATCGACGCCCGCCTCGTCGACGATGTTCGCGCAGCGCTGTGGACCAAGTACGTTCTCATCTGCGCCCAGTCGGGCCTGACCGCGGCGACCCGTCAACCGCTCGGGGTGCTGCGCGAGACCCCGCCGTCCTGGAACCTGTTTCGCCAGGTCCTCCAGGAAGGGGTGAACGTCGCTCGGGCCGAGGGCGTGGCCCTGCCGGACGACCTGGTCGAGCGCACGCTCACCAGCATGGCGGGCCTCCCGCCCACCCTCTACTCCTCGCTTTACGACGACCTGGTCGCGGGGAGGCGAATGGAGGTCGAGACGCTCCAGGGTGAGCTGTCCCGTCGCGCAGCTCGGGCGGGGGTGGCGGCGCCGGCAACCTCGGCCCTTTACGCCGTGTTGCTGCCTCAGACTCCCGTGGTAACATCCCAAACGTGATCGAACAAGCTGTCGTCTCACTCACCTCCGACGCTCAGGCACGCCTCAAGGAGCTGTTCGCCAAGGAAGGCAACCCCCAACTGGCCCTTCGCATCTTTGTGAGCGGGGGCGGCTGCTCGGGCATGCAGTACGGCATGGCCTTCGACGACATGCGCCGGCCCGAGGACATCACCATCGATCAGGACGGCGTCCAGATCGTGATCGATGACTTCAGCGCCCCCTACATCCGCGGCAGCGAGATCGACTACGTCGACAGCTTGATGGGCGCGGGCTTCACGGTCCACAACCCGAACGCGGTGCACTCCTGCTCTTGCGGCCACTCGTTCGACACCGGCGACGACGCCGGC
>DASWGF010000211.1:0-5711 GCA_036393875.1 Candidatus Dormiibacterota bacterium | reverse complement strand
TGCGCGGCGATGCGCAGCTCGATCTGCGAGTAGTCGGCCGAGACCATGACATGACCCGGACGGCTCGCCTTGAACGCGCGGCGGATGCGCTGGCCGAGCTCAGTGCGAATGGGGATGTTCATGAGGTTGGGGTTGGATGAGGAAAGGCGGCCGGTCGCCGTGCTCGCCTGTCCGAATGACGTGTGCACACGCCCGCTGAGCGGATCGACCAGCTGAGGCAGCGCGTCGACGTACGTGGACTTGAGCTTCGAGAGCTGCCGATGCTCGAGGATCAGGCCGACGATCGGATGCTTCTCGCGCAGGGCTTCGAGCGTGTCCGCATCCGTTGAGTAGCCCGTCTTCGTTCGTTTGCCAACCGGCAGCCTGAGGTCCTCGAACAGGACCTTCGCCAGCTGCTGCGGCGCAGCCAGATTGAACTTCTGGCCGGCCACCTGCTCGACCTCAGTTTCAATTGCAAAGAGTTGCGCCGCCATCTCTTCCTGCATTTGCTTCATGTAGGGGACGTCGATGGCGACGCCTTCGGACTCCATGTCGGCGAGCACGCCCGCCAGCGGCAGCTCGATCTCGTGGAACAGGTAGTCGACGCCGAGGTTGCGCATCTCAGCCTCGAGGCGCGGCCGCAGGTTGAGGATGGCTTCGGCGCGTCGCGCGGCGAACTCCGCGGCTTCTTCGACCGGGACGTCGGCCGGCTTGCGAGCGCTCCGCCCCGTCCCGAGGAGCTGCTCGGTGCTGATCAGGCTCATGTCGAGGAACTCGCGCGCCAGATCCTCGAGCCGCGGATCGCGCGCGCCGGCGCCAAGGAGATAGGACGCAAGGAACGTGCTGAACGCCCATTCGCGCGTGCCGCCGCCAAGCGCGCGCAGCGCGAGCTCGGTCTCCTTCGCATCGTGACCGCTGATCGGCTTGCCTTCCGTGAGCTCGGTCGCGACCGCATCCATCGCGTCGGGACGCGCCACATAAAAGGTGTCGGTCCCGGTCGCCACGCCCACGCCGCATGTCCGCGCTCCGCGGCCCGGGGTCTCCGTGAAGGTGAACACGGCCACGTCGGTCGCTCCGGCGACCAGGCTGGCGGCCTCGGCCGCGTCATCGACGATCCTCAACCCGTCCGACCGCGGCGCGGGCTCAAACGTGAGGGTTGGCTGCACGGGTACCTGGTCCGGCGGCGGGAACCGGCTCAGGAGCTGGCGGAACTCGAAGCGGTCGAAGACCGTGCGCACCTTGTCGTAGTCGTATCGAGTCCAGCGCGAACGCTCGAGGTCGAGCTCGACCGGGACGTCACGGACGATCGTGACCATCCGCTTCCCGAGCCGAACTTTCTCCGCGTGCTCCTTGAGGTTGTTCTTGAGGCGGCCCTCCGGCAGCTCTTCGACCCGCTCCAGGATGGCCTCTACAGAGCCGAAATCCTGCACCAGCTTGGCGGCGGTCTTGTCGCCGACCCCCGGCACGCCGGGGATGTTGTCAGACGTGTCTCCGCGGAGCGCCTTGAAGTCGATCAGCTGCGCGGGCTCGAAACCGTAGCGCTGGCGGACCTGGTCGGGTCCGTACATGAAGGTGTCCGTGATCCCGCGACGAGGCACCAGGGCCTCGACCGATTCTGTGACCAGCTGCAGGCAGTCGAGGTCGCCTGACACGATCGTCACCGCGTGCCCGCGTTCCTCGGCGATTCGCGCCAGCGTGCCGATCACGTCGTCGGCCTCGAACCCCTCGAGGCTGTAGATGGGGATCGAGAAGGCGTCCAGCACCTCGCGCACCTTCTCGATTTGCGGGCGGAGGTCGTCTGGCATCGCCCGGCGTCCGGCCTTGTACTCCTCGTACTCCTTGGAGCGGAACGTGGGCGCCGCGAGATCGAACGCGGCCGCCGCGAACTCCGGGCGCGAGGCCAGGACGATCGCGAGCATGGACGTGAAGCCGTACACGGCATTGGTCACCTGGCCGTCCGACGTGCTCATCGGTGGCAGGGCGAAGAACGCCCTGTAGATGAGGCTGTGGGCGTCGATCAAAACGAGCCGCCCGCGCTTCCCCTTCGCCACCCCTGGATTCTACGGAGCCACTGAGTTCAAACCGGGGGGAACCTCTGAGCCCCAGAGGTAGAATGGGCTCGAGGATGAAAAACCTCATCGAGGTCGCAGTCGACAGCATCCGGATCCACATGCCGACCGCCCAACACCTGGTGATCCTGAAGGAGAAGGAGGCGGACCGGTACCTCCCGATCTGGATCGGGTCCTTCGAGGCCCAGGCGATCGCGACCAAGATCTCCGGCAACCCCCTGGGGCGTCCCCTGACCCACGACCTGATGGCTACCGCTTTCGGCGACCTCGGCGTCAGTGTGAAGCGCATCGTCGTGACCCGCCTCGCCGACCAGGTCTTCTACGCGCGCCTGTACGTGAAGCAGGACGGGCGCGACCTCGATTTCGACGCCCGGCCTTCGGACGCGATCGCGCTGGCGGTCCGCATGGAATGCCCGATCTTCGTCGCGACCGAGGTGATGGAAGCCGCCGGCATCATCCCTGAAGCAGACGAGACGTCGGACGACAAGGACAAGACCGAGACTCCCATCGACGACGAACGCCTCGCCGTCTTCCGCGACTTCGTGAACAGCCTTGACCTGCCAGAGCTCCCCGACGAGCCCAAGGCCAAGGATGAACCCGGCGGGCGCCCGGGCCGAGGCTAACGCCGCTGCCTCTCAGCGGCGATCTGGATTTCGCCCTTCGCATCGTCGTCACCCTCATCCTCGCCATCGCGATCGGCACCGAGCGTGAGTACCACGGGCACCCGGCGGGGATCCGCACGATGGCGCTGGTGGGCGTCGGGGCATGCCTGTTCACGACGATCAGCCTCGAGTCGTTCTTCGGCAGCCGCACCGATCCCACGCGCATCGCCGCCCAGATAGTCACCGGGGTCGGCTTTCTCGGCGCCGGCGCAATCCTCCGCCACGGCACCGACGTCCGGGGCCTGACCACCGCGGCCACCATCTGGACGGTCGCCGCGATCGGGATGGTGGTCGGTTTCGGAAATTACAAGGTCGCGATCTTCACAACTGTTCTGGTGCTCGTGACCCTCGTGGCGATCCGGCCGCTGGAGCGCCGCATGTTCCATCGCCAGGAGGGCAGGCACATGGAGGAGGACCATTTCAGTTGAGTGAGCGGCGCGTGGCGATCGTGACCGACTCCACCGCGGACCTCCCTCCGGCGCTCGCGGCCGCCCGCTCGATATCGGTGGTGCCGCTGACCCTTCATTTCGACGGCAAGTCGTTGCTGGACGGCGTTGACATCACGCCGGAGGAGTTCTACCGCAAGCTCCCTTCCGCGACGACGCACCCCACGACATCGCAGCCGTCGCCCGGCCGTTTCGCGGAGACATACTCCGCGCTCCTCGATGACCACGAGGCGGTGGTTTCGATCCACATCTCCGAGAAGCTGAGCGGCACGTACGAGTCGGCGCGCCAGGCCGCCGAGATGACGGACCCCAAGCGCGTGCACGTCATCGACTCGGAAGTGGTTTCGATGTCACTGGGCCTTGTCGCCCTGGTGGCATCGGCCCTCGCTGCGCAGAAGCTCGATGCCGCGGCCATCGAAAGTCGCATGTTGGCGATGAGGCCTCACGTCCAGACGTACTTCTCGGTTGCGACCCTCGAGTTCCTACGACGTGGCGGTCGCATCGGTCGCGCGAGCGCGTTGCTGGGCTCGGTGCTGCAGGTCAAGCCGGTGCTCTGCATCCGCGACGGGCTCGTGACGCCTCTCGAGCGCGTGCGCACGTTTGACCGAGCGTTGAACCGCGTCGTCGAGCTGACGCGCGAGATCGATACCGGCAAGGGGGTGTGCCTCATCGTCGGCCACGCGGACGCGCAAGCCGACGCGGAGCGCGTAGCACGAGAGCTCGAGCCGATCGCCGACACCTTGATGATCCAACCACTCGGGCCGGTCGTCGGAGCGCATGCCGGACCTGGCGTGGTCGGAGTCGGCTGCTATCCCGCGGAGCTGTTTCCCCTCGGGATCAAGCCTGCGCTGATGGCGGCCGCCACCGCACCGCGGCAGGACTGACCAGCTTCTCGAGGCGGCCTTCGACCGCAAGCGCCTGCAGGTGAGCGAGTCCTTCCTGGAGGGCAAGGCGCCTTTCGTACAGGTTGTCCCTCGGACCCCAAAGCTCCACGGCGACCTCCCACGCGGACTTCTCGCCGGCGGACACGATCTCGAGAATTTGACCGAGCCTCCTGCTGTGATGAGCCGCCAGCGCGGCGACTCGGCTCGCCGCGTCCGTGAAGGGACGGCCATGAGCGGGCAGGATGAGGCGTGGTTCGTATGCGGCCATTCGCTTCAAGCCGTCGAGGTATTCATGCAGCGGGTCGGGCGTGCTCTGCGGATGAAGGCCGACGTTCGGCGACAGCTCGGGCAGCATGTGATCGCCCGCGAACAGCAGCTTCTCGCTCTGCTCATAAAGGCAGATATGCCCGGGAGAATGTCCGGGGGTCCATTCGACTCGTAGCTGCCTGCGGCCCATCTCGAGCGTTTCGGCGCCGTCGAGCTGCACCGCCGCGTCAGCCGGCTTGACCACCTGGCTGAGCGCGCGCTGGGAGTTGCTCAGCACCTCCGCTTCGTCCTCGGGCACGCCGTTGACGAGCGCATACGTGTGCACCTCGCGGACCAGGTGCTCGAGCTCCACGTAGCGGGGGTTGACGAGCGGGACCTCGAGGCGGTGCAGATAAAGGTCAGCGCCCCCGGCGCCGGCAAGCGTGCCGGCGGCGCCGTAGTGGTCGGGATGGATGTGGGTGACGACGAGCCGGCGGATTCGTTTCGCGCCGACGTGCGACACGGCCGCCCGGATCGCGTGCACCGACTCGTCGGAGTTCATGCCGCAGTCGAGCAGGTCGACCTCGTCGCCGTCCGCGAACAGGAACACGTTGACGAGGCCGTCTTCGAAAGGGATGGGCAGCCGGAGCTCGAACACCCCCGTCGCGACTTCGCTCAGCGCGATCTCAACCACTGTCCCGGCATTGTCTAAGATGGGCGTGTCGGCCGCTGCATTTGCCCAGGAGGAGCGCATGTCTGAAGTCCAGCTCTCACCCGACCAGATCGTCGATGCCCTGCCCAAGTACATCATCCCCGAGAAGGCGGGCACCACCAAGGCCACCATCGTGTTCGACCTGAGCGGAGCGGACGCCGGCAAGTGGTGGGTGAAGATCCACGACGGCGCGGCCGAATCCGGCAAGGGCGAGCCTCCGGAGGCCGCGAACCTGACCCTTCAGGCGGACTCCGGCGACTGGGTGAAGATCATGACCGGCGCGATGGACGGCACCTCCGCCTTCATGCAAGGGAAGCTGAAGATCAAAGGCGACATGGGTCTGGCGATCAAGATGCAGACCCTCTTCAAACGCCCCTAGTATTCAAACTTCCACGTGCTCAGGCGCGCGGACATCGGCGTCTCCAGATCGAGGAGGTCCAGCCCGGAACGCAGCTCGAGGATGACCACGTGGTGAGCCGTGAGGGCGATGCGTCTGCCGTCCACCATCAGCGCCGCTTCGATCGCGTTCCCCCACTGGATCGACTGCAGGGTCGGTTGCGGGCTTGGCGACGGGCTCGGCTGCGAAGTCGGGGAGGCGCCTGGGGACGCGCTTGGCGAGGGGGCCGGATGAGGGGTCAGGTTGGTCTGGACCCAGGACGCCAGGCTCGTCGAATCGCCGCGCTCGTAGGTCGAGATGATCATGAAAGCGAAGC
>DASWGF010000210.1:0-19263 GCA_036393875.1 Candidatus Dormiibacterota bacterium | reverse complement strand
CTACGTACCGCCTCCCGACTACTCAGCGCCTCCTGGCTATGGGGCGCCCGTCGCCGCGCCTCCCCGTCGCAGCTCGGGTCCGATCATCGTTGCCGTCGCCGTCCTGATCGTCCTCGTGCTGGCCGCCATCGGTTACGCCGTGGCCGGTTTTACGTTCGCCACGAGCAGGATCGACAGCACGACCAAGGCGCTCAACACGGTTATCACCAACGAGAACGCGATCACGGCTCAGTTCAACTCCACCAAGGACGTGGCCGCGCTGGACACCAAGGCCACCGGGACGGAATTGAAATCGAACAAAACGGCAGTGGCCCAGGTGGTGACCCAGTCGCAAACCGCTCAGGCGACCATCACGACCGATCAGGCCTCACTCGTCTCGGCCCAGAACAGCCTCACCGACAACTCCTGGCTGACCACGTTCAGCCGCTCGCGCCTGGACAACATGTCAGGCAAGATCGGGCACTGGCGCAACGCGCTTGTGAGCGCGAAGACGATTACCAGTGACCTGGTTCAGCTCGGGACCTTCCTCCAGTCGTACGACGACTCGCTCATCGATGTAGATACCCTTGTCACCAAGGGCAACGCCAATGATTTCACCGGCATGGCGTCGGCGTTGGGGTCGCTCAAAACCGACGTCGGCAAAGCCATTTCACTTGCTGATGCCCCCGGGCTTCCGCCCGATATGAAGGCGTTCCTGGTGGATCTACAAGCCGAGGCAACGGACACGTCGAAGCTCCTCAACGACGCCCTCAACGGCGCCTCCGACAGCACCTTGCAGGCGGACATCAATCTGGTCGATGCGGACGGTGTCAAGGTGGACGCGCACGACATCGTGAAGATCAACATTGCCATCCTCGCGTTTTACGCTCCCCTGATCGACGCTTACAACGCAGAGGTTGCCAAAGCCAACGCCATGTAGGTGCGCTGGAGGCGCATTCGACGCGTGAGCATGGATTCCACTGACGTAACCGAGCCGCCGCCTGATGCGGTGCCTCCGACTGATGCGGCGCCCCCGGCTGATGCGGCGCCTCCGGCTGATGCGGCGCCTCCGGCCTCTTCCGCGCCCGGTTCTCGCAACACCCGCATCATCGCCACGATCGTCATCGTGGTCCTGGTAGCAGTCTTCGGCTACGCCGCCGCCGGTTTCGCGTTCGCCACGAGTCGACTGGATGGCGCCAGGAACACCTATAACGGCGTGGTCGCTCATCAAAACGACATCACCGACACGGTGAACCTGTTCAACACCAAGTTCACGACCACGAACGCGGCCGCGAGTGCGAGCGACCTCAAGGCCGATCGGGTGTTGCTGGACGAGGTCGTGAGCAAATCGAAGGCAGCCGAGACCACAAGCGCTGCTGACGACGCGTTGCTGGCGTCCGCTCAGGCCAGCCTGACCGACAGTTCGTGGCTGACTGTGTTCAATCGCTCGAATCTCGATCACTACTCGAGCAAGATCGGTCATGAACGCAAGGCGCTTCGCGACAGCAAGACTCTCACGGGTGACTACGTGCTGCTGGCTACGTTCTATCAGTCATTCTTCGACGCACTCATGGACTTCGACGCGGTCGGCAGCAAGATCCAGGCGTCAGATTTCCAGGGTGCCCTCGCTGGCGTCTCAACGCTGCAGACCGACCTGGGCAAGGCGCTGCAGGCGTCGAACGCACCGGGGCTCCCCCCCGAGGTCCAAAAGTTCATCGTCGACTTTCAGACTTTTGCCACGGACGAGGGCAAGCTTCTCGCCGCGGTCAACGCGAGCGATGTGAGCGCGGGGCAGTCTCTGTCGCCCAAGGTCACGGCTGACGTCACCAAGCTGGACTCGTACGACTTCACGAAGATCGGAAATGACATCGCGAGCTACTACACCCCCCTGATCAACGACTACAACTCGGAGATCTCCAAAGCCAACGGCATGTAAGGCTATGAACCCGGCCGCCCAAGCAAGGGGGAGTAAATTTCACAGTCGTGACTGATCTGCCGCCGTACCCGCCTCCGCCGCCAGATCCGCCCTCCGCCGACCAGGGCCCGGCGAGCGATCAGCCCACGCTCGCGCCCACGCCCGCGCCGGCGCCCGTAGAAGCAACCCCAGAACCACCTCCTCCACCCGCCGCTTACCCCGCCGCCGGTCGTTACGCAAGCGCAACGCCCGCGTATGGGTATTCGCCGCCCCCCGGCCAGCGCCCCGGCCCGCGGAACCTGAGGGTGGTCATAGCCTCGGTCGTCGTCGTCGTCGTGCTGCTGGTCGGGGTCATCGCCTATGTGTCGGCAGGATATGTGTACGCGTCGAGCCGCATCTCGGACGCCAGGGGCGCCATCGACGGTGCGATCGCCCATCGCGCCTTCGTGAACACCACGTTCGACCTCCTGGACCAGCAGCTGAGCTCGTTCGCGGCGATGACGGATCCCAAGCTGGGCAAGTCAACCGCCGGCCAGCTGGCTTCCGAGTCTCAGAACATGAGCGCGATTGTCGGCGCCGACGATCAGGCGATGGCGGCCGCTCGCTCTCGCTTGCACGATCAGCAATGGCTCACCGCGATCAGCAGCGCGCGCCTCGACGCCGAAGCGGGCCGGATCGACCACGCGCGCAAAGCCCTGGGCACGCTCAAATCGGCCGCCGGCGACTACAGGCTGTTGGGACAGTTCTTCCAGGCCTTCTACCAGGCTCTGATCGATCTTCAGACCCTGTTGACCGACGACAACAACGGCGATATTGTCGGCGAATCCAGCGCGGACACGGCGCTGCAGGCCGACGCGGCCAAAGCGCAGCACCTGACGGCAAATTCGCCCGGGCTGCCACGCGAATACAACGATTTTCTCGTACCTCTGCTGGCGCTCGCGGTTGACGCAGCCAAGGTATTGAATGCACGGACGCCGGCGGCTTACGACGCCGCCAACAAATCAGCGATTGCAGACTTCGCGGCCATGAATGCTGTCGACTTCACCGCCACCTCGGCCAAGATCAAGTCTTACTACCAGCACTACCGCGACGACTTCAACGCGGAGATGGACAAGGCGACAACCTGACCGGCCTTTACGCTGACGATTCGATAACCCGGCGCGTCAGCCGCGAGAACATCCTCCTGCTGGGTGGTGGGCGTGCGCTGCTGATGCAGTTGGCGCACCCCAAGGTGGCGGCGGGGGTCGACGATCATTCCGACTTCCGCGCTCATCCCATCCGGCGTCTCCGCCGCACCGTGCTGGTGACGATGGCGATCGTTTTCGGTGAGCGAGAGACCGCGCTGGCCGCCGCCCGAGCGGTCAATCAGGCTCACTCTCGCGTTCGGGGGGACGACTATCACGCGCTCGATCCGGACCTGCTCCTGTGGGTACACGCAACGCTCGTTGACTCCGCCCTCGTCACCTACCAGACCTTCGTTGCACCCCTGACAGCATCAGAGCAGGAGGACTTCTATCAGGAGTCGAAGCTGCTCGGCGAGCTGCTCGGAATCCCGCGGGATCGCTTCCCGGAATCGCTGCGCGATTTCGACCAATACGTGCAGCGGATGATCGCGGGTGGTGAGGTGCACGTCACCCCACGCGCGAAGACCCTGGCCCGTCTGGTGGTGCGGCCCCGACTGCGTCTGCTGCCGGGACCGCTCATGGTTCCGTTCGAGGTGGTGACAACCGGGCTGCTGCCTCCTGCCCTGAGGGAGTCATATGGGCTGGACTGGGGACGCGGGCAGCAGCGCGCGTTCAGGCTGGCGGTCGCCGCCGTGCCTCGGATCGTGGCGCTGACGCCGCCGGTGCTGCGCGTGTGGCCTCTCCCCGGCAGGTCGGTGAAGCTGGCTACTTCTTGATGTAGACCACGCCGAGGGCTTTGGGCCCGGTGTGCGTGCCGAGGACACAGCCGATCTTGCCGATCGCGACCTCTTGGCCAGGCAGGTCCGCGCGTAGGACCGCCGCCACCTTCAGAGCCTCCTCGGGCGCCTGGGCATGCACCACCGCGACGTGCTCCACCGGCAGCTCGCCGCGAAAATAGTCGACCATCCGCGAGATCGCCCGCGACCGCGTCCGCACTCGCTCGACCGGCTTGATCTCGCGATCGGCGACCAGCAGGAGGGGCTTGAGGTCGAGCATGGTCCCGATCATCGCCTGGGCCCGATTGAGGCGACCGCCCATCTCGAGGTAGCGCAGAGTGTCCAGAAGGGCGAGGACCCGGGTTTTCGGGACCCTTGCCTCGACGGCGGCTGTGGCCGCCTCCAGCGTTTCGCACTCCGCGGCCACCCTGCAAAGGAAGGCGATGGGCATCGTCACGGTCTGGCTGTCGACGACCTCGACCCGGAAGCCTTCCACTGATTCTGCACCGATCCGCGCGGCCTCGGCAGTCGCGGAGAGCTGGGCGCCGAGGTGGATGGAGATGCAGCCGTCATGGTTCTCTGCCAACCGTCGATAAGCCTGCGCAAACTCACCCGGCGACGGCGCCGAGGTGGTCGGCAGCTTCGTCGCGGCGGCGAGCCGGCGGAAGAACTCGTCGTCGGACATGTCGACGCGGTCGCGAAATGTCTCGTCACCGAAGATGACCTTGAGCGGCACCACCTCGATGCCGTACCGAGCACGCCATTCGTCGGGAAGATCGGCGGTGGAGTCGGTGACCACCGCGAACCGACGCTTAGAGGTCACCCGGCGGGACTATTCGACGGAGAGGATGAATGGGTAATGCTGCTGGCCGCCTTGCTGGACCTCGACCTCCAGGCCGGGAAAGTTGGAGCGGATCGCCGACTCGAGGTTCGCCATCTCGTCGTCGCTCGCGCCCTGGCCTCGATAGACGGTGACGAGCTCGTATGCGTCGGGGCCAAGTTTGCCGAGCGCTTTGTTGACGACCTCGGCGTAGTCGGCGCCGGCGAACTCCAGCTTGTCGTTGATGAGCCCGATCACATCCCCCTTCTTGACCTTGAGGCCGTTCGAACGCGTGTCGCGCACCGCGTGTGTCACCTCGATGGTCTGGATGCGCGCCGCCTCGGCCTTCATGGTCGCCGTGTTGTCGGCTCCGCTGCGCTCGGGCCGGAACGCGACCACCGCGGCGACGCCTTGCGGAACGCTGTGGGTCTCGATCACATGGACCGTCTTGTTGGTCAGGCTGGGAATCTGGCTCGCCGCGAGGATGACATTGCCGTTGTTGGGCAGGAGGACGACCTCGTCGTACGGCACGCCGTCGACTGCGGTGAGCATGTCCTGCGTGCTCGGATTCATCGTCTGGCCACCCTCGACGATCGCGTCGACACCGAGGCCGCGAAAGATCTCGACCAGCCCGCTGCCTGCGACCACAGCGACGAGGCCGACTCCATTGGGGCGCGGCGGCCTGCCGGCAGCCGACTCGCTGTCGAGGATACGCTTGTGCTGGGTCGACATGTCGCCGACGTTGAGCTTCAGGATTTTTCCGAAGCCGCCGGCCAGGTTGATTACGCGCGTGGGGTCGTCCGTGTGGACATGAACCTTGACCAGCTCCGGTTCGCCGACCACGAGCACCGAATTGCCGAGCGCCTCGATCTCGTTTCGTATGTGGTCGAGGTCCAGGTTCGTGCCGTCGATGAGGAACTCGGTGCAGTAGCCCCACCCGCCTTCAGGCAGGTCGAGGGCGATCTGCGCGGCTTTCGGCCTCGCGGCGGTCGTGTCGACGTGGAACGTTTCCGCCTCCTCGACCGTCTTCAGCATGCCCTCGAGGATGATCTGCAGGCCAAACCCACCGGCGTCGACGACGCCCGCATCCCGAAGGATCTGCAGCTGGCTCGGCGTCTTCAAGACGGCTGCCCTCGCCCCGGCAGCTGCGGCGGCGATGACGCTCGGGACTGTGGCATCGTCTTCGCCAGCGGCTGCGGCTGCTGCCCGGCCCGCCTCGCGGGCGACTGTGAGGATCGTGCCTTCAGTGGGTTTGTTGACGGCGCGGTAGGCGGCATTGGCGGCCTCCTCGAAGGCGACGGCGAGCTCTCGGGGCGCCAGCGAGCTCTTGCCCTCCACCGCACGCGCGAAACCCCGAAAGATCTGCGACAGGATCACGCCCGAGTTCCCACGCGCACCCATCAGGCTGCCGTGCGAGGCGAGCTTGGCGATCTTGCTCACCTCAGCTGCGTTCGACTCTTTGATGTCCTCGACCGCGGACTGGAGCGTGAGCAGCATGTTGGTGCCGGTGTCCCCATCCGGCACCGGGAACACGTTGAGACGATTCACCTCCTCGTGGTTGGTCGCCAACCAGTTGAGGCTGCCGAGCAAGGCCTGCTTGAAGAGGGGACCGTCCACGCCGGCCGGCCTACGGGAGGCCATAACTCAGCGCCGCTCCTCCTTGACGCCCTGAACGTTCACGTTGACCTCCACGACGGGCACGTTCACCGCCCGTTCGACTTCGAATTTGACCGTCTCCTGCAGGTTGTGGGCGACCTCGGAGATCCGCATCCCGTATCGCACGATCACGTAGATGTCGATCGCGAGCCCGCCCTCGACCTCGACCACCTCCACACCGCGATCCACACTCTCCCTTCGGAGCAGCTCGGCCACGCCATCGCGGAGTCCGCGGGCGGCCATACCCGAGACGCCGTAGCAGCTCGTGGCGGCATGACCGGCGATGGCTGCGACGGCGGACGGGAAGACTTCGATGCGGCCCCAGCGCTGAGCCCGCCCGAGCGCCGTGGGGATTTTCGAGGCCATGGAGAGCCCATGGTACAATTCGGTAACGCTCAGGTGAGATCGGCTCGCCCGGGCGTCTGCCTTTCGACTGAATTCCCCCTCCGAAGGTGACTCATGGCCAAACGCTGCGCGATTTGCGGCAAGGAGCCGCAGTACGGACACCACGTCAGTCATGCCAAGAACCGGGTCAACCGGAGATTTGAACCCAACCTTCAGATGGGCCGCGTGACTGTCGCCGGGCGTTCGGTCCGCGCGCGCGTCTGCACCCGCTGCCTGCGCACCTACGCCGCCTGAGCGACAGCTCGTTTCTCAGCTTCGGGGTCCTCGTCTTTCTTCTCACCATGGCAGTCCAGTACGCCATTTACAATCGAGTGCTTCAGCGGCCGCTGTTGACCCATGACCTCGCGCAGATGCGTCGGGCCGTCGGGCGTTGGCTGAAGGTGGTGCTGCTGTGGCAGGTGGTGGTGGTGGCTGCCTCTGCCGGCTATGTGGCGGTGCTCGGCTCCCAGCACCCGCGGGGATTCGCCTGGGTAGTGCCCGCGCTCGCCGCGATCTTCGGCACGGCGATCCCGCTGCAGGTCGCCGTGGTCGCCATCCTTCGAGCCAGCCGGGGGTCTTAACGGGCAGGGTTGCCCGGGTCGCAACTCAACGCCTACCGTGACCCCCCACAAGGATTCCCCAAGGGAGGGTGGGGGCTTGGGATGGGTGTTTTTTGGGCTGGGCGCCCCGAAGGATCAGCCGAAGTCGAGGCTGTGGACCTCGCCTAGCGTCCTCAACTCCTGGCGCAGCGAGGCCCACACTCGTTCCTGCGCCTCCTCCGCCGGGATCACGCTCGAAGCATCGTTGAGATCGGCGGCCAGGTCCGGCCGTTCGACCATCTCGGCGAAGAACAGGGTCCAGGCTCGCGGCACCACCTCGTAGATGGCGTACCCCCCGCCCCCCAACGCCAGCCACCGGCCTTCGCACAGCTCATGGGCGAGCTCGTGAAACATCGCCCCCACACGCGGCCAGATTCGGGTGGTCGCGGCGAGGTGAGCCAGCGGATCCAGGTAGTGCGTGTCACAGCCATCCTGGGTCACAAGCACGGTCGGCTTGAACCGGCGCAGCATGGCCGGCACCACTTTTTCGAATCCTTCGAGCCACGGTTCGTCCCACGTGAATGGCACGAACGGCAGGTTTGCCGCCGCGCCTCGACCCTCACCGACGCCGCAATCCGCCGGAAATCCCGTTCCGGGAAACAGATAACGACCACTCTCGTGAAGGCTGATCGTGAGCACATCCGGATCGGAGTAGAAGATGTCCTCGACGCCGTCGCCGTGGTGAACGTCCACATCGACATAGGCGACTCGATGCCCGCGCTCGCACAGCCATCGGCACGCTATCGCTGGGTCGTCATACGTGCAGAAGCCCGACGCACGGTCACGATGCGCGTGGTGCAGACCGCCTGACGGGCTGAACACATGAAGCGCAGCCCCACTCTCCAGGGCTTCGGCGCCGACAAGGGTCGCGCCCACCACCAAAGACGTCCCTTCGTGCAACTCGTCTGAGATTGGATTGTCAGCCGATCCGAAGCCGGCGGCTTCGACAAGGTGGGGCGGCACCTGGCGCCGCTGCGCCGGATCGCTCAGCTTCCGGACCAGGTCCACGTAATCGGGCGAATGAACGAGCTCGAGCTCGGCGATGGTAGCGCGTCGCGGGGGCAGCAGGTGAGCGTGCTCGATCAGGCCCCTCGCGTGGATGAGATCCACGGCCAGCTTGACCCGGATCGGCTGGAGCGGGTGCTGGTCGGAGAGACGATGCTTCATCAGCTCCTCGCCGTACACGAGCGCGACCGGGCCGGGCATGGGCACGTAGGCTAACAGGGGCATGGGGCACCTCCGCGTGTTCGAATCGGTTCCCAACTTCTCTGAAGGAAGGCGTGCCGAAGTCATCGCAGAGATCGCAGGCGGTGCCGCCCATGCGCACGTCCTCGACGTCGACGCCGACGTCGACCACAACCGGGTGGTCGTCTCTCTGGCCGGTGAGGGCCCCCGCATCGTCGACGCGCTGGCTGCATCCGTCCGGGTGGCGGCTCAACGGATCCACCTCCGCGAACACAGCGGAGTCCACCCTCGAGTTGGAGCCGCCGACGTCATTCCGATCGTGCCTCTGGGTCAGGCGTCACTCGCGGCTGCTCGCGAGCTCGCGAGAGAGCTGGGCGAGCGGATCTGGAACGAGCTGCGGATCCCGGTCTTCTTCTACGGACACGGTGAAAAGGACACGCTTGCAGATATTCGAGCCGGTCGGGTGCGTCCAACCCTCGGCGGTCCCGAGCTGCACGCGTCCGCGGGCGCCGTGTGCATCGGCGCGCGGCCACTCTTGCTGGCATTCAACGTCCTATTGCCGGGGTTGGATTTGAAGTCGGCTCGCGCGCTGGCCAGATCGTTGAGGGAATCGGCCGGCGGCTTGCGCGGAGTGCAGGCCCTGGTCTTCGAACTGCCGCCCGTCGACTTGACTTCGGATGAACGCATTCAGTTATCGCTGAACCTTTTCCGCCTCGATGAGACGTCGCCTTCCGCAGTGATCACGGAGCTGGAACGGCGCGGCGTAGAGGTCGGCCGGCAGCAGGTGATCGGATTGTGTCCGACATTCGCCGCGCTCCCGGCGGCCGGCGGTCGGTTGCTCGAGGCGCGTCTGGCCGCCGCCGCCGCCCAGCGCGGCGCGGAGCTTTGCGCGGCGCGGGGTGATGACGAGCACACCAGGCTCGCGGGGCGCCTGGAGCAAGAGGCCGGCGACCTCGCCCGTATCGGAGTCGATCAAGGCGAGATGCTCGCGGGCGCGGAGCGGATGGCGGCGCTGGTCCACGTTCTCAAAGCCGCCGGCGTCCTCCGGCCCGAGCTGGAGGCCATGCTCGAGATCGCTGCGCGAGGCTTTCGGTCCGCTCTTGACCGCGACACGCTGTCGCGGCACGCTACGCGAATCGGCGCGCTCGACCACCGACTCGGAGAAGTGCCTAAGCCCCGAGGCCCCTAGCGTCCACAGTCACATTGTCCGCGCCACCGTCGACCTGGATCTGGTATCGATCGTTGGCGTGGTCGTACTCGCTCGTCTGCGCTGTCAGGGTCCCCACAGCCTTGCTCTGGCGGCCGTCGAAGCTCAGGCTCGCGGCCCCACCCGACACCGATACCGAGGCGTTAACGCCCGCAGGCCGATGCACGTTCACGGTGAGCGCGCCTCCGTTGATCGTGATCGGCACCGTGCCGGACGGCGTGCCAACGGAGATGTCATCTTTGCTGGCCCCGGTGTTCAGGTCGATGCTCGCGACGTGAACCGTGGACAGCGTGAACGTGTTGCTCGACGCACCGGTGTCGACGCCAATCTTCCAGGGCACGCTGGAGTTGAGCTGCAGGGTGAGAGCGAATCGGCGGCTCTGGAAAAAGAAGCCCGAGGTGTCGTTCTGTGAGATATGGAGCTCACCGCTCGAGGAGTCCAGGCTCACATCCGGCTTGCGCCCCGAGTACTCGACATGCGCGCGAAAAAGGTCGTCGCCAATGGAGCCGCTTCCTTGCATGGTGACGGTCGCTGAGCCCGCGTCGACCTGGACCGCCGCATGATCGAGGCGCCCAATCTTGCCGGCGGCATCGAGAGTCTGGATCCCCGTCGGAGTCGAAGGCCCAAGCGCCACGTAGGCGGCTGCGCCGCCGATCGCGAGCAGCACGATCACCGCGGCGGCAATTTCGGCGCTGGCTCCTTGCAAGGCACGACGGACGACGACCTCCAGTCCGATCACGACCAGGATCAGCGGCCACAGGTCCACCAGGCGGTCGAGGCGTTCGACCGGCACGAGGCGCACATTGACAAGTAGGGCGAAGACGCCGACCAGGATCAGGATCGCCGGCCAGAAGAGGCTCCTATACCTCCGATTCCACATCACCCGTGCCCCTAATCGATCAGGTGCGCGTTCGCCTGAGGACGAGCCACACACCAAGGGCGATCAACGCCAGTGGCCAGATCAAATCACCACGCAGCCAGGTCAGGAGGTGAAGGTTGCTCAGGAGCAAATAGATCCCGAATACGATCAACACGGCGGGCCAGAAGTACTCGCGACGCCAGAGATTCATGGGGCCGATTCTGACATGGACAGGCTTTAGACCGGCGCGACCACCTCAAACAGTCCGGGCCGCTCCCGCAGTGCCGCCTCCACCAGCTCAGGGCCCGCCACCGTGGCCTGGACGTAGCGACCACGCGCCAGGTACTTCCTCGCCACTCGCTTGAGGTCGGCGGCCGTGACCTCGAGGAGGCGCCCCTTGAACTTCTCCCGCTCTTGTCGGGTGAACCCTGTAAGCCGGTTGCCGGCCTCGCGCCGGCCCTTGATATCGGGAGATTCCAGAGGGTCGACGTCGCCGCAAGCGCCCAGGATTGCCTCCTTGAGCGCGTCGACGGCCACCTCGCCTTCCAGGAGCCACGTTATCGCTCGGTCGAACGTGTCATATGTGCGCGTTACGTTCGGATCACGGTATGAGGCCATATAGAAGGTTCCGCTGCCAATGCTCGCTTGAGCCATCGCCCCATACGCACCGCCCTTCTCGCGCAGCTCGCGGTGCAGGAAGGTGTCGCGAAGATAGTTCGCGAGCACCAGCAATGCGGGCGCGTCGGGATGGATGTAGCGAACGGTCTTGAAACCGCGAACGTTGAAGGCCACCGGCAGCGGCGTCGTCCGGGCTTCCGGGGCGGCTGCGAGTGGGTCGGGCTTCTCGATATGGCCGTTCGGCCCGCCCGCCGGCAGGGCACCGACCAAACCCTGCAGTCGCTCCGCGATAGAGTCGATCATCGACTCTTCACAGGTCACGACGATGTGGACCGAGTCCTGGCGGAATAGGGCAGTGCGCGTGGCGACCAACCTGGCGATGACCTCGCCCAGCTCCCCTTCATCGAGCCGCGCCAGGCGGCGAACCTCGTGAAGCATCCCGATCCCCTGCAGACCATCGTTGATGGCACCTTCAGAGCTGAGCTTGGAGGTGGCCCTGAGGAGGGCGAATTGAAAGCCGAGACCTGCGATCGAGCTCTCCAACCGAGTTGCGCTTTCGTCGATGACCTCCTTGAGCCGGCTTGGTTCGATGTCCAGCCGAGCTGTCAGGTCCGTGAGCAGGTCGATGAACGGACCGACGTTGCGGTCGAGCGCGCGCCCTGAGACATAGAAAGACTGCAGGTAGTCGTCGCGCGCTGCCAGTGGCTGGACCGCCGGAGCCGCGCCTATACCACCGGTGTAGCCCGCAATGCGGGCCGCTATCTCCACGTAGTCTTGGCCGGCCGCTCCCGTTTGTGTGAACACGCGGCTGAACAACGGCAGCAGGGCTTTCAAGTCCGGCGGCAGGGCCGAGAAATCTGAGCGAATGTCGATGTACGTGATCCCGTTGGTTGGGAGCGGGAAAAACTCCACGGTCGCAGGTCCGATTTGGATCTGCCGGCTGGTGACGTCCTCGAATTGCATGGGGATGTCGGTCAACTCGAGGGACGGCAAGACCGCGACATCCTGCTTGGCTTCCTGCGCGGCTTTGAGGCGAAGCGCGTCGGCGACGATGCGGGCTCGGTCTGCATCCGTGAGCGTTGCATCGATGGCCGCCAGGCGCTCGAGCTCCTGCTGCCGCTTTCGTTCCTCGAGGTTGGGGTCTGGCTCGAGACCGAGCAGGCCTCGATGTTGATTGTCCAATAGCTCGGCCGCGATCAGGTTCTCGAAGAAACGCCCTTCTTTTCGTGCCTGCTCGAGGTGTTCGAGGTCGGCATCGAGATTGAGGGGGGTATACGGATCGCCACCGTACTGGTAGGAGCCGAGAAAAGTGAACAGGACCTTGAGCGCGTACGGATAACCGGCGTTCGAGCGTTCCCGCTTCTCGAACTCGAGCCTGTGAATGGCGGCATCGACCTGCGCCTTGTCGACACCATCCCTGACCAGCTTTTCGAGGGTCTGAAGGACGACTGCCTCGACCTTCTGTGCATCGTCGATAGCGATTCCTTTCAGCCCAGCGCCAAACACCGTCTCTCTGTAGTCGTCATGAAAACCACTGCCGTCCGCTAAAGCGCTGCCGATCTTCGAGTCGATGAGGGCTTTGCGCAGAGGCGACCCGGGATTCCCGAGCAGCACTTCGGACAGGACTCTCATTGCGAGCAGCTGGAACGAGTCGACAGCCGGCACCGTGACCCAGCCGACGAGGGCCTGAGCCTTGCGCGAGTTGTCTTCGCCCGGGGTGGCCGGGTAGGCCTCGACCGATGTGACTGGCTTCGTGAATCGCGCCACGTTTGGGATCGACGTGTCGACGGCGAACCGCTCGAAGCGCGCCAGTGCGTTCTCTTCGATCGTGGCGAGCGTTCTGTCCAGCGGCTGGTCGCCGTACGTGAAGAAGTAAGCGTTGCTCGGGTGGTAGTGCGCCTCGTGAAAGCTCCGCAGCTGCTCCCAGGTGAGATCGGGGATGTGCTCCGGGTCTCCGCCCGAAACGTTCGCGTAGGTTAGACCCGGAAACAACGTGCGGCCCATGTTTAGCTGCATGGCCGCCTGCGGCGTGGCCAACGCACCCTTCATCTCGTTGAAGACCACACCCTTGTAACGGAGCCCGCTGGAGGGATCGGCTGGGTCCTCGAACTCGAAACGGATTCCCTCCTGCTTGAAGGAGTCCTCATCCAGCAACGGAAAGAAGACCGCATCGAGGTACACGAGCAGCAAATTCACGTAGTCCTTGGCGTTGCGCGTGCTGAACGGATACGTAGTCGCATCCGAGCTCGTGAGTGCGTTCATGAAAGTCGCGAGCGAACGCCGGGTCATGCTGAAGAAGGGATCGCGGACTGGGAAGCGTCGCGATCCTGCCAGCACCACGTGCTCCAGGATGTGGGCAACCCCTGTCGAGTCCTTGGGGACGGTCGGAAAGGACACGCCGAATGCGTTGTTGTCGTCAGGGCACTCGATATGAATGTGCCTGGCCCCCGTGCGCTCGTGAACAAGCTCGATGAACGAGCCCGCGAGCCTCTCGAGTGGCTCGCGGCGCACGACCGAGTAGCCACCGACCGCCTCCAAACCGCGCGTGCCGATACTGGCCATCCCACACTCTCCATGACGGCGCCGCGTCTTCTGGCGCCGAAGAATCGCTCTTGTCCAGACTGAGTTCTTGCAGTCTACGAGCGAGACGGCTGCCGCCGCGACGATAGGATTGGAGTGATGGTTTTCACCGAGCCGGAGCTCGAGTTCCTTCGCTCGCAGCGCATCGGCCGCCTTGCCACTGTTGGACCGTCCGGATGGCCGCACGTGGTGCCCGTCTTGTATGCGTTCAACGACTCCGGCGCCTTCGAATTCGATGTCGATGGGGTCAAGCTGCGCAACCTGACCGCCGAGCCGCGGGCGGCCATCGCAGTCGATGCCCTGGGACCCAAACGAGGCGTGACCGTGCAGGGAAAAGCCGAGCTCATCGGACCGGCGCGCGCACGGCTGACGGGAGTGCACAAGTTCAGCTGGGGGCTGTGATCACCCCACGGCGTCGGGGTCAAGCCGGGCTTGCGATTTGCATCACTGTCGTGCTGGTGTTCGGTGTTGCGTGTGGCGGAGGATCTCGCGCCGGCGCCTCACCCTCTCCTTCTGCCTCGGCGGCCGTTTCCGCAAGGCCTACCGCTTCGCCGTCGCCCAGCCTCGGGTTCGACTGGCCGGAGTATCACCAGAACGCGGGTCGCTCGGGCGTCGGACCAGGCTTGCCCGCTTATGGAAGTCCGACTCAGGCTTGGCGAGCCCCGGTCGATGGAGACGTATACGCGTCTCCGTTGATCGTTCAAGGACACGTACTGGTCGCGACTGAGAGCAATACGGTGTATTCGCTGGATCTCTTCACAGGCGCTGTGGTCTGGCAGCGCCACCTGGGCGATCCTGTCGACGCGTCGACGCTTCCATGTGGTGATATCCGGCCGGTTACGGGCATCACTGGAACGCCGGCTGCGGACGTTGTGAGCCGGCGTCTTTATGTGGTCGCGTTCTTGGCCGGCTACCACCACGTTCTTTTCACACTGAGCCTGACCGATGGCTCGGTGGTAGGCCAACAGACCGTCGACCCACCCGGATCAGACCCATCGGTCCAGCAGGAGCGTGGCGCGCTGGCCCTCGGCTCGGGTCGCATCTACATTCCGTTCGGCGGACTCTACGGCGACTGCGGCAACTACCACGGCTACGTCGTTGCCGTGCCGTCCGCGGGCGGCCAGGCTCTTTACTACCGGACGCCGGTCGCTCGCGAGGCTGGGATCTGGAGCCCAGCAGGCCCGACTATCGATGCGAGCGGGGCCGTGTACGTCGTGACGGGCAACGGCTCTCCGACGCAGTCATTCGCGTTCAGCAATTCAGTGATCGAACTGTCTCCCGATCTTCAGGTACGCTCGGTCTTTGCACCTGGCGACTGGCGAGCGCTTGATGCCAGCGATACGGACCTCGGCTCGGTAGGGGCCACGGTGCTGCCGTCGCTAGGTGTGGTCGTGGCCGTTGGGAAGCAGGGAGTCGCCTACCTGCTTCGAGCCGACGCGCTCGGGGGCGTCGCGGGTCAGGTCGCGAGCGGGTCGGTCTGCGCAGGGGCATGGGGCGGTACCGCCTGGTCAGGTCCGATGGTCTTGATTCCGTGCTCAGACGGCCTGGTCGCTCTTTCGGTCAACCAGACGTCATTCAGCGTCGCGTGGAAAGCCTCGAATCCACGCCTGGGTTCTCCGATCATCGCCGCCGGCGCAGTGTGGGCGATCGAGCCTGAGACGGGACGGCTGTTCGCGCTCGACCTTTCGTCTGGGTCGGTGGTGTATAGCGCCAACCTTGGCGGGGCGCGGCATTTCAGCACTCCGGCGGCAACGGAGGGGTTCGTGGTAGCGCCGGCGGGGGCTCAGGTCGAGGCGTTCTCGGTCGCCGGCTACTAAAAGACCCCTCGCCCTTCGGGCCCTCCCTCTCCCGGTGCCGTTCCCTCCCCCAACCGACGCACCTGGCGCGAGCGTAGGCGCGAGAAAAAGTCCCGGCAACCCAGGTTGTTAAGAACGCTCAGCCTTGGATGCTGCGCAGCAGGTTCGCCATCTCGATGGCTGCCTCAGCCGCCTCGGCGCCCTTGTTGTTCTTTGGACCGGAGCGCGCAAGGGCCTGGTCCTTGTCTTCGGTGGTCAGCACCCCGAACGCGACCGGCACTCCCGTGTCGAGCTGGACCTGAAGGATCCCGGCCGCGGCCTGAGACGCCACCACTTCGAAGTGAAAAGTCTCGCCGCGGATGACGCACCCCAGACAGACGATGGCATCGTGCTGGCCTTTCTCGGCCAGGGTGAGCGCGGTCACCGGCAGCTCGAGCGCGCCCGGGACCCAGTAGACGTCAGGCTCAGCCACCTCGCGCGCCTCCAATGCCCCGAGCGCCCCGCGCAACAACCGCTTGGTGACATCTTCGTTGTAGCGCGCGACCACAACGGCGATATGAAGATCCGCGCCGCTCAGGTCAGGCTGGCTGCCTCTTTCCCCCAATCGTCAGCGCGCCTACAACAGGTGACCGAGCTTGTCTTTCTTGGTCTTCAGGTAGCGCTCGTTGTGGGGGTTCGACGGGATCTTGATCGGCACACGCTCGACCACCTCCAGCCCAAATCCTTCCAGGCCGTAAATCTTTTTGGGGTTGTTCGTCAATAGGCGGATTTTGCGTACGCCGAGGTCGTAGAGGATCTGGCTGCCGATGCCGTAATCGCGCTTGTCGGCGGGATGGCCGAGAGCCTCATTCGCTTCCACCGTATCGAGGCCGCGATCCTGAAGGTTGTAGGCGTGCAGCTTGTCGAGGAGCCCAATCCCACGACCTTCCTGGTGCCGGATGTACAGGATCACACCGACCCCATCGGAGGCGATCATCTCCATTGCCGCATGCAGCTGCGCGCCGCAATCACAGCGAAGGCTGCCGAAGATGTCCCCGGTTAAGCATTCGGAGTGTGCGCGCAAGAGCACCGGCCGCTGCGGATCGATGTCCCCCAGGACCAGAGCAAGGTGGTTTTCGTGCCGGAGCACATCTTCGTATGCATAAAGCTTCCACTGCCGCGCTTTCTCATCCCCAATCGGGATCACAGCTTCGACGCGACGCACAACGAGCTTCTCGTTGCGTCGCCGGTAGGCAATCATCTGCTCGACCGTGATGACCTTGATGCTGTGCTCATTGGCAAATGTTTCGAGATCGGGCATGCGCGCCATCGTGCCGTCTGCTTTCATGAGCTCGGTGATCACTCCGGCCGGGTAGAGCCCGGCCAGTATCGCGAGATCGACCGCTGCTTCCGTCTGGCCGGCCCGGGTGAGCACACCGCCTTCCGCCGCCCGCAGCGGGAAGGTGTGGCCGGGCATCGAAAAGTCAGCTGCCTTCGCCGCTGGATCGAGAACCCTTCGAATCGTCGCGGCCCGATCGTAGGCGGAAGCCCCTGTAGTCACGTTGTCCTTGGCATCGATGCTGACGCTGAACGCGGTTCCGAGGCGGCTGGTGTTGCGCTCAACCATGGGCGCGATGCCAAGTTCGTCCAGTCGCCTGGCGATGACAGGCATGCATACCAGCCCGGATCCGTGACGGGTCATGAAGCTGATGTGCTCGGGCGTGACGAGCTGGGCAGCGACCACGAGGTCGCCTTCGTTTTCGCGGTCTTCGTCGTCGACGACGATCACGAATTTTCCGGCCTCGAAGTCGGCGATCGCCTCCGGAACGGTAGCCAGGGTCATAGCGACACTGAATACTACCGGCGCAGGTTTCGGGCCACGTAGCGGGCGATCACGTCCGCCTCGAGGTTCACGATGGTGCCCACGGCATAGCCTGCCGCGATCGTGGCGGCCAGAGTATGGGGAATCAGAGCCACCTCAAAGGTGCCGCGGGGCTCGTCAACGCCTGCGACCGTGAGGCTCACCCCGTCGACCGCGATCGATCCTTTCTCGGCCACCAGGTCGCTCAGCCGTGCCGGCAGCCCGATCATGAGCTCGGAGCCTGTGGCCGTCATTTTCACTTTCTTGATCCGCGCCGTGGCATCGATGTGGCCCTGGACCAGGTGGCCGTCTAGAAAGCCGTGGCCTGCCAACGGCATTTCCAGGTTGACGGTGTTCCCGTGCGCCAGCCGCCCCAGATTGGTCCGCCGCAGGGTCTCGGGCACAACGTCCGCGTAAAAGGCTGTGCCCCGCTTGGACACGACTGTCAAGCAGCACCCGTTGACAGCAACGCTGCCGCCAAGCTTGAGGCGGCTCGTCGTCGGTCCGTGCTCGATTCCGAGTCGGCCAGAGCCGGCTTCGACGACCTCCCCGATGGCGCTAACTATTCCGGTGAACATCAACGTAACCAGTGATCCACAGATCATCGCCAATTCGAGTCGCGTCGACCTCGCGCAACCTGATCGCCTCCGCAAGGCGGCGGACTCCCTGACCGCCGACGGGACCGGGCGCCTCGCGACCTCCGATGACCAAAGGGGCGATGTAGGCCTCCACCTTGTCCACCAGGCGTTCGGCGAAGAAGGAGGCGTGAACCTCCGCCCCACCTTCCACCAGGAGGCTCAGGATCCCGCGCCGACCCAGTTCCTCGAGCAGCGGCCCGATTCCAACCCGCCCCTCCGGAGTCCGGGGCAGCACCAGAGTTTCGGCCTCGCCCAGCTGTCCGGAACGTGTGGTCGCGATCACTGTGTTCGGCCCCAGGACCTTGGCCTGGGGCGGCGTACGCAGGTGGGAATCGAGGACCACGCGCAGGGGCTGTCGCGCTGCCGAGCCTTCCACCCGCGCGGTCAGCTCGGGATCGTCCGCGAGCACTGTCCCGACGCCGACCAGGATTGCATCATGGGCTGATCGAAGCACGTGGCCATGGGCTCGGGATTCGTTACCGCTGATCCATCGAGACTCACCGGAGCTGGTGGCGATCTTTCCATCGAGGCTCATAGCGAACTTCGCGGTCACGAACGGTCGCCCGGTCAGACGATGCTTGATGTAGAACTCGTTGAGCCGCAGGGCTCGATCTTCATGCACGCCGACCAAGGTTTCGATGCCGGCCGAACGCAGGAACTCGATCCCCGAGCCTTGCACTCGTTGATCCGGATCCGCCATCGAGATCACGACGCGGTTCACGCCGGACTGCACGACCGCCTGGGCGCAGTTAGGCTCCCGATGCGCGTGCGTACATGGCTCGAGATTGACGTACAGCGTGCCACCCTTGGCTCGATCGCCCGCAGACTCGAGCGCCTCCTGCTCAGCGTGTGGCCGCCCCGCCTGACGGTGATAGCCCTCGCCGGCGAGCCCACCGACTGCGTCCAACACCACCGCCCCCACCATCGGATTCGGGCTGGTCGTGTAATCGGCTTGACGGGCCAGATCGATGGCACGCGCGGCCCAGTACAGGTCGACACTCGGATCGGAAGGTGTCTTTGACAAGTCCTGGCAATATACGGGGCCGCTCAGCCCAGAGCGCGCAAAGGCGCCCAGGGGATGATCGACAACCGAATTAGGTCTATGAGATTCTCCAGCTGCCTTCAGCGCTGGATCACGTGACGTCTCGACTCCTCAGAAATTGAAGAGTGAGTTATAGGTGAACAAGCCCTCGGGCTATTAGTACCGCTCAGCTCAAAGGATTGCTCCTCTTACACCTGCGGCCTATCAACCTGGTTGTCTACCAGGGCCCTTACCCGGTTAACCCG
>DASWGF010000209.1:0-4805 GCA_036393875.1 Candidatus Dormiibacterota bacterium | reverse complement strand
CGCCGCGATCGACCTCGCTCGCGGTCTTGACCTGGATGGCAATCGCCGGCACTCCGCCTCGACGGCCGGCCGTGTCGTCGACATGATCGTCGTCGGCAACCGGGGTGAACAGCTGCAGCTCGCCATCCGACGAAACTATCGAGTACAGCGCCAAGGCCAGCTCTCCAGCACGTCCCAGCTCGGTTTTGTCCATGCCTGGTTTCCCGATCGGCGAAGTGTTGCATAGCTATAGGGCTTGGGCGGCTTTCGACAGTTGAACCTCCCCACCCGGCGCGCTACGCGCGCCGACCTCCCCACTACGTGGGGAGGCGACACATCCCCACTGCGTGGGGAGGCAGCTCTCGGCGCGAAGTTACTTGGTCAGCTGGCCGCGGCCTGCCCCCGTTGGATACAAGGACGTGTGGACGTTGACGTAGTAGGCTCCGGGATCCGCCGCGATCGCGGCGAGGAGCGCCCGGTCGCCTGACCTGCAGCCGCTGTTCACGACCACCGTCGACGCGGGCGGGTTGAAGAACCCGAACACGACTGGCCTCGCGGCTCCCGAGGGGCCCTTGTGGATGTGCGCCGCGACCACGTGCTGAGTGGTCGTGTAGTCCAGGTCCCAGCACAGCTCGGACTGGCCCAGGTTGATCGTGACCCGGGCGGTACCAACGAGGTCGGAGTTAGGCGCCGCCGGCACCTCGTTCGCGCCCAGCAATATCGTAGTGAACGGTCGTCCCCCTTCGCCATTGACCCCGTCCACCTGGCCGGCGGCGACGTCGCCTACCACGCCCAATGCCAGCACCGGAATCGCCACTAACGCCAGCCAGAAAAATCGCTTCATATCGACTGCCCCCAGAGTCAAACAGCGGACGGCTTCCGGCTTCTGATCGTAAGGAGCCCTTCAGAAAAGGCAAATTTCGAAGCGGACGGCCGTAAACTCGCGGCCGTGACGGCCTTCGACACCTTGTTCGTGACGTTGACGGTCACCCTCCTGGTGACGCTTGTCTGCGTGGTCATCATTGTCGCGGCCGCTCGAAGAGCGGCACCACTGCAGAAGGCGCGCCGGCAGGCGATGGCGGCGATGTGCGCCCAGCGCGGTCTCGTACCCAGCGGCACCAACCTGTCCCGTGACTTTTCGATGCTTACTGGGATCGAACGCAGAGGGCTGATGAACGCGTTCTCGTCCCCCGACGGAGGAGTTGCCGCCGCCGACCTCATCCGGAGCGAAGGCAAGAGCACAGCTTTTTTCTCGGTGCTGAGCTTCACCGTCGCCGGCGTGAATATGCCCACCGTCTCGGTCGACCCTCGAAACGTGTTCACGAGGGCGGTCGTGGGCGGCGAGACCACGCTTGAGCTCGAGTCCGACGAATTCGACAAGCGGTTCGTCGTCAGAGCCAAGGACCGGCGCAGCGCAGTGATGCTGCTGGACCCGGGCATGATGCAGTGGCTGCTCGACTGCGACCACGTGAGCTTCGTGATGATCGGGGACAGGGTGTTGGCGTCGATCAACCGTGCGACCGAGCCGGCCCACAACCCGAGCGAACCGGTCGAGTTCGAGCTCTTGTTCAAGTTCTATGACGGCTTCATGGCCCGGCTGCCGGCGATTCTGCGCAGCGAGTACGCGACCGTACAGTCGCCGCCATGACCAGCTCGCAAGTCTTGCTCGGGACAATCGCCGTCGTCCTCGTGGTAGTGCTTGTCTGCACCGTCTTCGTCGTCATAGCGGCATGGCGATCGCCCACCGCCCCGTTGAAAGTCGGAGCCACCGGTTTGGTCGTCGGCCTGCTCATCTACTTCGCCGCACGAAGCGCCGGCGGCGGGCTGGCAGGCGTTGTGCTTGGGGCCCTGCTGGCCTGGTTCGCTTTCGAGGTCGCGTTCCTCCCGGTGCGTGGCATCTGGCGAGCGCGTCAGCATTTCAACCCTCGCCACACCATCGTTGGTGGCTGTCTGACCATCCTCACCGTATGCGGAGTCGGAGGCCTCGCGGTGCTGTTTGGGACGCAGCTGCTCCTCGGTGTGCTTTTGGGTGCCGGCCTCGCGGTCCTGAATCGCCGCGTGGGCGTGGTCACCTTGCCTCGGCTGATCGGGCTGGACATTATGCCCGCGCGCGCCGGAACGGCCGCCCCCGTCCAGATGCTCTTCATGAACCACGTTTGGTCGATGGCGGTGATTGGGCTGGTGTGCCTGGTGGCCGGCTTTGCTTTCGCGGGACTGGGCGCTGAGCGCTCACTGGAGAGTTACAGCTTTCTGACCGACATGGGGTGCGATCATCCCTGCGGCATGGTGCACGGCCTCTGGGTGCAGGTGATGCCCGACTCGCAAGGCAATGTCGTGACCAGGCTCGACGCGGGCGCGGTCCGTCTCCGCGTCCGCTTCTGGGACGACGTCGTGGGTGACAGGGTGGCAAGTCGGGACGACTTCACGGTGACCGACCGGCCCTCGATCTACTACCCGGTGACCGACCGGCCTGGGTGCGATGCATGGGCGGCGCGCACCCTGCACCTCGATGGCAACACGGGGACCATGGCGCTTTGCTTCGCGGTCACTGGCTCAGACAATGCCAATGTCGACCAGCTTGTCCTCGAGTGGACGATTGAAGGCGTAACGGCCCCGATCCTGCTCGGCAAGGTGTCACGCGGAGGCGTGGGCATTGATTGCTGTTCCAGCCCATCGCCGTCACCCTAAAGTTCGCCTGTGGCCGCGCCTTCCGCCACGCTGACCAGCGGTTCACCGGCGCGCCTCTGGGGCGCGGGCCTGGCGAGCCGCCGCTTCCGGAGCGCTCTCCTGGTGCTGGCCGGGGTGCCGATCGGCCTGGCGTACGCCTGGTACGGGATCGTCTGGCCGCTCCTCTCGGATCAGACCAACGACTTCCGACAGGTCTACATGGCGGGCGCCGGCGCACTGGCCGCTGGTACCGATCCTTATCAATGCACGACCGGCGTCTGCGCAGGGCACTTGCAGGGCTACCTCGGCGTCTGGGGCTCGGCCTATCCGCCTTTCTATCCGCCGTTTCCGCTCTGGCTGCTGGAGCCTTTCGCGGGCTTCGACCCGCGGGTGGTCGACGGTGTCGCTCTGCTCGTCGCCACCGCATTGCTGGCCTTTTTCATCTGGGTCGTGCTGCGGACACTGGGAGTGCGCGATTGGCAGCTCGCGGCGCTGGTGGTGCTGCTCAGCATCAGCTTCGCCCCGACCCTGACCGAGATCCAGAACCGCAACTACCAGATCCTGGTGCTCGCCTTGAGCAGCGTCGTGCTCGCGGCCTGGCTGCGCGGGGACCGCTGGTGGGGCGGAGCGGCGCTCGGGTTCGGGCTCGCGATCAAGCTGGTGCAAGCGCCTCTGCTCCTGCTCAGCCTGTGGGGCCGACGATGGTCGACGGTCGGGGCCGCCCTCGGCACATGGGCGATTCTGTGGGCGGTCGGGGCGCCCCGGTATTTACCGGAGTATCTCTTCCAGGTCCTGCCTGCGGTGGGGCGCGGGACCGGCGAGGAGATGAACGTCGCGCCGATGGCGGCACTGGCGAGGCTGCTGCACCCGGGCAGCCTCTACAAGCAAGGGACGGGTGTCGACGCGGTGGTGCTCGCCCTGACGGCGCTGGCCGCGGTGGCTGTGGTCGTCATTACTCTGCGCCGGCTCGGCGCTCCGCGACCAGACCGCGGCGGCCGCGCTCTGGAGATGGCGGCCGCATTCGCCGCGTCTCCGCTCCTCCTGACCGTGGTTTGGGCGGGGCAGCTGGTGCTGCTGCTCGTGCCCATCATCGTGCTGCTCGACTTCGGCCTACGGCGAGGATCGCGTGGCCTGGTGGCGGCGGTCGCGGTCGCGTGGTTCTTGATGGGGCCGGCGTACCTCGCCTTCACCAATGCGTTCGCGGCCGGATTTGGATTTCCGCTCCTGTTCGACGTCTGGTCGGACTCGGCCATGGCCGGGGTGGTCGTCCTATGGCTCGCCTCGCTGTACGCATTGCGCTTGGCCGAACCGGCCACCACACCAGCGAAGGAAGCGGCGCTCGCCTAGCCCGCCCTCGGTCGACCATAACCGACCCGTTTGGCCACTCGTTAAGGCTGGCTGAGGGGGTCGCGGCGGACGTGGAGGGCGGTGCCTATGGAGATGATCTAGGAAACCCAGGGGGTCAACGCGTGTTCATCTCTAGGAGCTTGGATGTTCAATCTCAAACGTTCTGCTATCACACTCAGCCCAATCGTCGTGGCCGCACTGGTGGCGGTGGTTGCCCTGTCGAGCACGCCCTCGGGAGCTGCGGCACTGCGGCTCGCCACCGGTAAGCTCGGAGTCACAGCCCTCGCTGCCGGCGGTGGCGGCGGCGGTGGCGGCGTCGATGCCCTGACGATCTCGCCGGACGCGACCTTGGTCGCCCGGCTGGCTGTGAGCGTCACGGTCACCTATAAGTGCCGACCCGTTTTCGATCCCAACACCGGCGGTCTCGACATCTTCATGTCGAGTGGTGCAGACGCGTCGGTCGAGGAGAGAATCAACAAGACGACAATCGCGCTCGGCTTTGGCTTCGCGAACGGACCCGCTGTTTGTGACGAGGGGATCAATCCGACGCCCACCGTCAACCAGGTCACAGTCCTGGTCGAGCCGAACCTCTTCCCGGCCAGCGTGCCGTTCAGGAAAGGGCCCGCGCTTGCAAGCGTGAGCGTGTTCGCGTGCCCCAACACGTTCGTGGCCTCGGGTATCCCGCCGCCATGTGACTTCGGCAGCGCAGGCCCGACGGTCATCTCGATCAAATAGTCCGCCTGGTCGTAGCCTCTGGGAGCCCGCCGCCACAGGTGGCGGGCTCTCGTCATAATGCCGCCGTGCCTCGGGGG
>DASWGF010000208.1:0-6113 GCA_036393875.1 Candidatus Dormiibacterota bacterium | reverse complement strand
CGACTCGGAACTTTTCGCCCCGCCGCCGCGGCGAATCCGGTTGCCCAGCCACTCACGTCGTGTGCGCGCGGGTTGGTGCTAATGCCTTTTGATTCCAGGTATCGGATCCGTCTGCCTTTGAAGGTGTTAATTCGAGCGAGCTGGCCTGCGACCCCCTCGTGGGTGACGCCTAGGTCCGCCATGACCTCGGTCGCGACGCCTGGTTCGGCCAGCACGGCCAGCAGATAGTGTTCCGCACCAAGCCAGTTCTGCCGCATTTGGTGGGCTTCTTTGGCCGCCTTGCCCAACACCGCACGGTCAGCTTATCTGTTCAAGCGGAGCGGTTCAGCTGAAGTCCCGCCCGACCATCGCACCCGGCGCGATCCATTAGTTCGTGCCGCTCCGGATCTGCTGCTCAGCCTCCATTGCTGCCTGGGAAAATGCCATCAGCCGGATTGACAGGTCACTCTCCGGCCGATGTTCGATGGTCGCGTTGATCAGATCCAGATGCTGTCTCCAAGCCGATGCGAGGCCTTCCAACTCAGGTCTGGATGCCGCCTCCAAGCGCGCCTCCCTGTTGGCGTCGTCTGTCACCGACCACGTACGTATCAGGGGCGCAATCGGGCGTAGCTCCTTGGGCAGGATGTGGGCCTTTCGCTTGGGCAAGAGCGCGACGAATTCAAGCAGTGTCCTGGCGCGATTCAGCGCATGATCCAGGCCCTTGGCCTGAAATGTGATCGCGACCGTCTCCGGGTGCACTGAAATCTGTTCGTGCTCTGCTAAAGCAAGCCGGGTAAGAGAGTTGGGCTCAAGGCTGTTGATCCAACTCTCGACCGCAGGAGAGACCTCGCTGACCTTGGTAAGGTGCTTCCGGCCTTCTGAGTCCTCCTCGACTGCATTCTCGAGCAGACCAGGTCGGATCTTGGGGCCGGACACGAGCTCGAAGGTCAGCCCCGACTTAGCTTCAACAACCATCGTGAGCAGGGGCCCGAGGACAGGCGGGTGAGTCCAAACGTGCCAACTCAAGCCGGCCTCGCGTCCGCGACAAATGAGCTGGCCATCGCTTCCGGTGATTACTGTCCACCCCTTGAGAGCGGCATAGGCCGCAAGGTCGTTCGCCGCTTCGGGCATTGGGCCTACCGCGAGCCGACCACCGGGAACTCTGCGATCAATTTCCCCAGCTCGTCCAGGGTCGCCGGCAGGAAACCCTGCTCGAGCTCGAGCACGAAATAGAAGATGTTGTGGCTGTCGAAGAAAGGCTCGGTTTGGGCGCGACCGCTGACTCGCATGTGGCCGTGGCGATCCGATCTATGGACCGAGAATCTCAGCCAGGGCTCCATCGATTCGAACTCGGCCGGTGGCGCTTCGCTGTCGTCGCTGAGCCTTTCGAGCTGATCGTGAAAGTGGACGAACTCTTCGGCGCGTAACGCCGCGCTATATTTGCCCTGCCACGGCCCACACGCCACTTCAACCTGGGCAGTCAGCCAGTTTCCATCCCAGTAATCCGACTTGTCGGGATGCTCCCGCGCCAGCACCTCCACGGCGACGTGCTCCGTGGCCTCGTTGCCGATGCGGAAGGAAGAGCTCATCGCTCCGGGAAGGCTAGCGGTTTAGCCCCGAATGTCGTCACACCCTCTGGAAACGGAGCGCGAGCGCCCGTCCTAAACTTCAAGCGCTGGTGGTAAGGGCTTGAACGCCGCCGACCTCGTCTTCGGCGCCTGCCTCCTCTTGGGAGGCGGACTCCTCCTGCTCACGCTGATCGTCGACGACATCTTCGGCGGCCTGCTCGGGGCCGTCCACCTGGGCTTTGACGTCGCCGGCGTTTCGCCCACCCCCATGCTGCTCGGCTTCATCGCCATGTTCGGGGTGGGAGGCCTGTTCGGGCTCCACAGCCTGAACGCCGGCCCGGGCGGGGCGACGCTGGTGGGTGTGGTGGCCGGCCTCCTCGGCTCAGGCGTGGTGTTCGGAGCCTTCAAGGCCCTCCGCCAGGCAGAGTCGACGGAGACCTTCAGCCTCCAGGACATGGTCGGCTCGACCGGCCGCGTCTCGGTCGGCATCCCAGCCAACAGGTTCGGCACGGTTTTGATCAGTTTCGCCGGCGCAACTCACAATCTGACCGCCACCGCCGACGTCGAGATTCCCGCAGGGCACGAGGTAAAGGTGATCGCCATCGCCGGCGCCAACCTCGTGGTGGCAACGGTCCCCACGGCGACCAAAGAAGGAGCAAGGTCCGATGCCTAGTTTTGTGACTTCCACACCATTCCTGGCCGTGACGGGGGTCATCATCCTCGTCCTGCTGATCGCGTTCGTGGCCAGCCGGTACAAGGTCGCGGGCGCCAACGAGGCCCTCATCATCGCCGGGTCGCGCGGCGCCAAGGTGCGCAACGAACGCGGGCAGGCGATGGCGATCTCGGGCGACAAGGGCGTCAAGGTCGTGGTCGGAGGCGGGACGTTCGTGCGCCCGCTGCTGGACCGCGTTGGCAAGCTGAAGCTGACCGCGCGCCAGATCAACGTTCAGCTCAGCGATGCCGTGACCAGCCAGGGCATCAAGGTGCAGGTCCAGGGCGTGGCCACGTTCAAGATCGGCCGCGACGTCGAGTCCCTGCGCAACGCCGCCGAGCGATTCCTCGACGCCAGGCCCGAGCAGGTCGACTCCATCGTCAAGAACGTGCTCGAGGGGTCGCTGCGCTCGATCGTCGGCACGCTGACGATCGAAGAGCTGATCCGCGATCGCCAGAAGCTCCTGCAGCAGGTTCAGGACGCGGCCAAAGGCGACCTGGCCACGAGCGGCCTGCAGATCGATGCCTTCACCATCCAGAGCTTTTCGGACGAGTCGAATTACATCGGTCTGCTCGGACAGCAGAACCTCGCCACGGTCGAGCGCGACGCGCGCATGGCGCGAGCGTCAGCCGACCAGACCGCAGCGGTCCGAGAGGCCGAGGCGCAACAGGTGAAGATCAACGCGGGTCGTGACGTTTCCCTTCGGGAAGCCGAGACCAAGACCCAGGTTGCCGCCGCGCAGGCGCGGGCCGATCAAGCCGGTCCGCTGGCCCAAGCGGAGGCTCAGCAGGAAGTCGTACGCAGGCAAACCGAGCTCGCGCAGTTGGAAGCCGATCGGCGTGAAAAAGAGCTGCTCTCGTCGACTGTCAAGCCGGCCGCGGCTGAAGCCCAAGCGGTGATCGCGCGTGCGGAAGGCGAGAAGCGCGCCCGCATCGCATCCGCCGAAGCCGACGCCGAGACCACGCGTCTCGAAGGTGGAGCTGAGGCGCAGATCGTCCTGACCAAGGGTGAAGCCGAGGCCAAGGCGCTGGCGATGCGCGCGGAGGCATACAAGCAGTTCAACGAGGCCGCCATCATCCAGACCGTGCTCAGCGCGCTGCCTGACATCGTCCGAGCGGCCGCGGAGCCTATGGGCCATATCAATTCGCTGACCGTGATGAGCGCCGACGGCGCGTCGGACCTCGTCCGCAATGCCACCCGGGCGATGATCGAGTCGACGACCGCGATCAAAGGATTGACCGGGCTCGACGTGCCCGGATTGATCGGAGGCGCGATGGGTCGGGGCTTCGGCGACCGCCTGCGCACCGGCGACGGCGCCAGCGAAGGCGGCGGCCGCGGCGAGATGGGGAGGGCCGCGGAGGAGATCATGCACAAGGGGGAAAACAAGCTCACCACCATGCCGGCGCGGGCGGAGGCTACCGCGGCCGAGGTGGAGGCGAAGGCCAAAGAGACCGCCGAAGCCGCGTCCGAGGCCGCTCAGCAGACCGCAGCCAAGGCGAGCAAAGCAGCGGCGGCCGCCGAGGCCAAAGCGACCGCGGTCAAGGCGGCGGTCGAAGCCAAGGTCGCTCCGAGCGATGGCAACACCGCCCAGTGGGCCAAGTGGCTGGCCCAGCAGCTGAAGCAGATACCGCAGATCCAGCTGTTCGGTTCGGTCTCGCTCGACGACCTGGCCAGTCGCGGCCCGGCGCAGGCCCAGATGGTGTGGCACACCGCCGAAGCGGTGCTCGGCAAGGACTACGGCAAGATGACGGTCGCCGAGCTCCTTTCCCGATTCGGCTCATAGACCGGAGACGTTTGCCCGAAAAAGCGGGAAGCCCGCTTGCGCGAGCTTCCCAAGGCTGGGGTGGGGGCGTGGAGTCGAAATTAGTGGGTCGACTTTACCGACCGGCGATATGGTAGCACAGGGTACCTGCGTCCACAAGATATAGACAGCTGGGGAAAACATGACAGTTTTGAAGCTTCCAATACCCCTGAACATGGAGCCGATGCTGTCGGCGCCGGGTGACGGCATCCCCAAGGGCGACAGCTGGGAGTACGAGCCCAAGTGGGACGGATTCCGCACCCTCATGTTCCGCGACGGCGACAACGTCGAGCTTGTGAGCCGGGGAGCGCGTCCGATGACCCGCTATTTCCCCGAGCTGCTGCCGGCCTTCAGGAAGCTGCGTCAAAACAAGGTCGTGCTGGACGGCGAATTGATCGTCGTGGGCGCCGATGGGCTCGACTTCGGAGCCCTCCAGCAGCGAATCCATCCGGCCGAGTCACGGGTGCGAATGCTGAGTGAGGCCACGCCGGCCTGGTACGTCGCCTTCGACATCCTCGCGGAAGGCGCCGACGACCTGCGGTCCGAGGCGCTCGGAAAGCGGCGCAAGCGCCTTGAAGGTCTCCTCAAGGGCGTCAAGCAGCCAATCTTTCTCACCCCCTACACGCGCGATCACGCGACCGCCGAGCAGTGGTTCAACCGCTTCGAGGGCGCGGGCCTCGATGGTGTGATGGCGAAGTCCTGGGGCGGCGCTTACATTCCGGGGAAGCGCTTGTGGGTGAAGGTCAAGCATCAGCGCACGGCCGACTGCGTGGTCATCGGCTGGCGAAAGTCAAGCGACGGCAAGTCGCTGGGTTCGTTGCTGCTGGGCCTGTATCGCGGGAAGACGCTCAACTACGTCGGTCACACCTCATCGTTCAGCGCGGCCGAGCGCAACGAGCTGATCGCCAAGCTGAAACCGCTGGAGGTGGACGTGCCGCCGAGCGAGTGGGATTCGTACAGCTCGGGGCGCATGCCCGGCGGCATCAGCAGGTGGTCTCGTGGAAAGGACAAGGAAGCCGAGTGGGTGACCGTGCGCCCCGAGCTCGTGTGCGAGGTGGCGTATGACAAGCTCGAGGCAGGCGAGCGCTTCCGGCACGCGACCCGGTTCTTGCGCTGGCGCACCGACAAGCCGCCCAAGAAGTGCGGCTTCGATCAGATCGAGTCAGCCGCCCACTTTGACGTGCGCGGCATCTTCGCCCGCAAGTAGAAGCGGGCGCGCACCCGGACCTCCAGGTCCGTAGTACTTCATCGCGGCACGCCCGAGTCCGGTGACCGCGAGCCAATCGAAACCGGCACCGGCGGCCACGCCGACGCCGATGGGAACCAACCGGGCTGCGGCTTTGGCCGCACCGCTGCCGGCGACTCGCGCGAAGATCCGGGCCAGGATGCGGCTGCCGCCGTGCGCGAGCAAGGTGCTTGGAAGGCGGCGAAACGCGGCCACGGCCAGGCGCTCGCCACCGGTCACGAGCACGTCCTCGCGGAGCTTTACGGCCCCGCTGGTGATGCCGACGACGACGAGCGCCTCGAGCACGCGCTCGTCCGAGGTGGCGAGCTGGCCGTAGATCATGGCGACGGCGAGCACGAGCTCGACCTCTTGCTCCAGGGCGTAGAAGGCCTGACTGGTGACGGTCCCGACTGCGATCACGGTGCCCAGGCCCGGCGCGATCGCCGCCGCGGCGCTGAGCGCACCAGTGCCGGCGACGCGCCTGCGAGTGGAACGGATCAGCTCCAACGCCAGTTGGTCATTGGTGAAATGCGGATGCAGGGCCCGCAGCTGGTCGACTTTCGCCTGGAGAGCAGGCTCGCGGCTGCTGATCAGGCGGGCGAGGCCGCGGAGCACGGTCTGCAGCTGGGTCGGGAGCCGGTCGACGTCCACCGGGGCAAGCGTAGCGCGGCGCCACGCGACAGCGAAGTTGGGATCCATTCGCATGTGTGGGGGGCTCACTTGAATACAGAGTTGCGACTCAGTCGCGGTAACGATTAGGCTTCGGACGTGGCGTTACCCTGGACGTTGATCGGGCGATCCTTCGATCCGGGTGAGCGTGCCCGGCTG
>DASWGF010000207.1:0-3448 GCA_036393875.1 Candidatus Dormiibacterota bacterium | reverse complement strand
GTCACATTGGACGGGTGCTGCGATCATCGTGAAGGGTTCGCGGACGAAGACTTGCATCGTCACGCGGTCGAGAACCTCAACCAGGCCGATGCCCTTCTCTTTGGCCGGGTGACTTACGAAATGATGGAATCAGCGTGGCGGTCGCCGGCGCCGGCGGGAGCGAGACCTGATTGGATGGAACCCTTCGCCCAGACGATCAACGCGGCCAAGAAGTACGTCGTGTCGAGCACCCTGGAGCAGGTCGATTGGAACGCGGAACTCGTGCGCGGGGATCTGGGCAAGGCCGTTCAGCAACTCAAGCGGGAGTCGGGCAACGGACTGTTCACGGGAGGTGTGAAGCTCCCACTTGCGTTGACGGAGCTGGGATTGATCGATGAATACGAGTTCGTGGTGCATCCCAGGCTCGCGGGCCACGGGCCGACGTTGTTCGCCGGGCTGTCGAAGCATGTCGACTTGAAGCTCGTGAGCCGGCTGGAGTTCGGCTCGGGGGCAGTGGCGATGCGGTACGAGCCGAGAAGGAGCTAGCTCTGAGCCCCAGGTCCATCCGGGCCCCACATACCGGCGAGCGCAAATCCGCGCAGGACGACGGCCCAGACCAGCCCCAGAACGACCACCAGCAGCATTGCGAGTAGAAGCGGCGCCGGTCGGATCCACCCAATCAGCATGCTCGCCAACGCCCCCACGACGGTCGCCATCCAAAGCGGTCGGTAGACGGATGCGAGCCGGCTCGCATCCACGAGGGCTCTCCACGTCGGGACCAAGAACAACAAGCCCACAGCGACCGCTCCTGAGAGGAGCCATGACGTGGGTGCGGGAGTGCTGTCGTCATGCGCGTGCTCGATCAGGCTGACCATCCCGGCTCCCGCGGCCGCAATCGAAAGCGTAATTGGGTAGTGACCCAGCATCCAGCTGGCGAGGGCGGGACCATCCGGCTTCGGTAATTTGCCTCCGACGACGTCGAAGTAGATCCACCAGAACCCGAAGCCGACCGCCAATGCGATCAGGCCAGTCGAGATTGTCATGACATCGTGTTTCGACTGAGATAGTCCGTCGACTACGCCGAACACAACCTCGCCCAGGACGATGATCGTGATCGTTGCGAAACGCTCGACCAGCGAATCGGTGGGAGCCATGCCTCGGCCCAGGCCGACGCGGGAACGCCCGAAAAGCAAGAGCAGGAATACCCATGCCACTGTGTAGATCGCCCAAACCATGAGTCGCAGCTCTGCCGGCAAGAAGGCACTGACCAGCATCACGACGACCGAAACCGCCATCGCCGCGACATAACGTCCGGTGTCAATCAGGAACTCGGGATGCAGGCGGGCATCCTCCAGCCGGACCTCGTACCAGAGCCAGGTCATCACGACCAGGAATGCGGTGTAAGCGATCGCGAAACCCCCGCCTCCGCTGCCCGCGTCGCCCGCATACACGGCGAGGATGGCGAGAATGCCAATCTGCAGGAAGAAATACGTACGCGTCCTTCCATCAAGTCGGCCATGCAATTCGAGATAGAGCGAACCGTTGGCCCAGGCGATCCAGGTCAGCGAGAAGACGACCACGAATTCGAAAAATCCGTTCGCCGAGAGGTGCGCAGCCAGATGATTTCCCGCCTGCGCGATGACGGTGGCGTAGGCAAGGTCGTAGAGAAGCTCGAGGGGACTGACACGGCGGTCGACGATCGTTTCGCCATGCGGGCGAGGCGGGCGCCAGAACCAGTCCTTGAAAAGTTGAAGCGCCCGGCCGGTCGCTGGACCGGAGCTAGCTGCAGGCTCGATTGGCACGAGATATTCTCAGCTCAATCCTCATCTGATCGCGGTAGCGTTAGATCCGACAGCCGGCTTCGGCGCTGGAACCCTCGAGTCCGACAGGAGGTACATGAGATGCCCGATCACAAGATCGGTACCCGCGAGGAATGGCAGGCAGCCCGGGACGAGCTCGCCAAGCTCGAGTCCGAGCATGCGGAGCGGAACGAGGAGATCAAGACAAAGCGTCTCGAACTACCCTGGGTCCCGGTCGAGAACGAGTACGAGTTCGACACCGAGGGCGGCAAGAAGACACTCGCTGAGCTCTTCGACGGGCGCTCGCAGCTGCTCGCCTACAACATCATGTTCGGCCCCGACTACACGATTGGCGCCTGCCCTGGCTGCACCAGCTTGGCCGACGGGCTCGACGGCTCTCTTGTTCACCTGAACCACCGCGACGTGACGCTGCTCTGTTTTTCGCGTGCGCCGATCGAGCGCCTGGCGGCTTACAAGCGGCGCATGGGTTGGCAGTTTCCATACGTTTCGACATACAACACGGACTTTGCCTTCGACTACGGCCTCGCGCTGACAGAAGAGCAGGCCCAGCAGATCCCCGAGGTCAAGGAAATGATCGACAACGCGCCCGGCTGGCTCCAGGAGTGGTCGGACCAGGTCGGGGCCGAGCTCAAGGACGGCATCCGCGAAAATCCGAGCTGGATCGCCTTCGCGCGCGAGAACGGGACCGTCTACCACACCTACACCGTGTCGGCACCCGACCCGTTCGTCGCGCCCTACTTCAGCTTCTTGCTCGAGCGAACTCCGAAAACGCAACCCGCCGAGCCCCGTAGCTGGCGGAAGGACGAATATCCCGACTGAGTCCTCAGCTCACCGCTTTCTTGACGAGCGCGCCGATCCGTGCCTCGTCGGCGGGGGTCAACGTCATCAGCGCGAAGGCGGTCGGCCACATGTTGCCTTCGTCGAGGCGCGCCGCGTCGTTGAAGCCGAGAGTCGCGTACCTCGTCTTGAACTTCTGGGCGCTTTGAAAGAAGCAGACGATCTTGCCGTCTTTGGCATACGCGGGCATGCCGTACCAGGTTTTCGGCGAGAGGGCTGGCGCGCTGGCTTTGATGACCGCGTGGAGCCGCTTGGCCATATCGCGATCGGATGCCGGCAGTGCCGCGATCTTGGCGAGCACTTCGCTTTCGCCGTCCGCTTTTTGCGCGGCCACCTTCATCTCCTGAACGCGGTCCTGCATCGCGGCTTTTTCTTCGGCCGTGAATCCCTCGTACCTCTTTTTGGTCGCGGTGCTCTTGCCGGACTTCTTCTTGGCCTTCATTGGAGGTCTCCTCCCCTGCGAGTATTTGATGCGAACGACCTCATGCTAGGGTGCAAGCCGCCGCGGCGGCTTCTTCAAATCTGCTCGATCCCGCCAGTTATCGAACGACCCTGCTGAACGCCACGGCCAGGTCCCCGCTCGAACCGATCACAGACCGGCCGGAGCTGACGAGTGGTCCCGGTTCATCTGTCCATGACGCGTCAGGACCATAGAGGAAGTAGGCGTCCCAGACGATGCCGGCGTCGCCAGTGTGCTCAGCGAACCATGAGCCGACCACGCGGTTCGGGTAATAGTTGGCGACTCGATGATCGTTCAGCACCTTTCTGTCGACCAGGCCTCGCGAATCGCCGGGCAACATGTCGAACCAAAC
>DASWGF010000206.1:0-5113 GCA_036393875.1 Candidatus Dormiibacterota bacterium | reverse complement strand
GCAAGGGTTGACCCGTGGCGGCGTTAATACAGTTGCTGTGGTCACAAACCGGCTGCCGCGGCTGAATACGCTCCTCATAGCGGTCGTGGCCGTGATCGGCCTCGGCGTGCTGGCCGATGGGGTGGTGATCGTCACCCACCTTCAGGCTTCACGCCACTCCCAGGCTCCATCTGCCACTACCGATGAGACCGGCGCCAAGAACGGCGCCCATCCCTGCAACCACGGCTTCTACGTTTCGCAGGCAGCCCATGCCAAGAAGGGAGGCGGCTACGTCAAGCAGGTCGCCCACAGCGACCTGGGTAAGAACGGCAATTGCTCGGCCCCGCTGCCCGCTCCCGCACCGAACACCAAATCCAATAACGGCGAACCAGACGACTAGGCGCCGCTAGTCCGGTCCGCGCGACCGAGGCCCGAACGACATCACTGGCGGGATGGTCAAGAAGCGGCCGTCATCGGCACGGACGATCTGCCAATTGCCTTCGTGAACCATCCAGTGATGCCGGTAACAGAGAAGGACGAGGTTCGGAAGGTCAGTCGCCCCCCCGTGAATCCAGTGCACGACGTGGTGGGCGGAAGTCCAGGTTGCCGGCCGGTCGCATCCCGGCCAGATGCAGCCGCGATCCCGCGTCCTGAGTGCCTTGCTCTGCGGAGCCGACACAACGCGCTTGGCGCGCCCGACGTCGACCACCGTCGAGTCCGAGCCGAGCAGGATGCGGGTGACGCTGCAGTCGCACGCCAGCCTCTCGACAGCTTTCGATGAGATCGGGAGCGAGAATTCCATTTCCGCCGCCGGCGCACCAGGAAGGCCGAGAAGGGTCTCGACCGAGGTCGTCACCTGAAGGTGCGTGCGCCGGTTCGGCACGCCGTTGTCGAGCGCGTGCATCGAGAGGTCGACGAGCGCATCTGCCATCCGGCGCTCGCGATTGCGATCGTCGTACTTGCCTGCGCGCTTGGCCAGAGGCTCCAACGCGGTGCGCAGAGCAGCGCCACCGACCTTGTCGAGGAGGCCCTGGACGAGCACGACGCCGTCGTCACCGGTGGTGAGGGTGAGGCTTCGTGCCTCCACGCCCTCCTTCTCTTCGGTCACGAAACCCGCAGGGTCACCCGCATGCCTGGCATGCGTACACCGGTTGCGGAAGGGGAAGACGTTGAGCTTGCGCGCCTGGCCTAGCAACTTGGCCTCGTCCAGGCGCTGGCCCAATGCAGCTGAGGTGCGCGCGATGAGCGCCAGGTGGGCAAAGCCGATCTCGCCGCCTGCCAGAGCCGCCACGCTCTCGCCCAGGCGCTCCATCTGCTCGCCGACGCAGACGCGGTCGGCGGCCGCCCCGCCGCTCATGTGGCAGACCGCCTTGAGCCACGAGATCGCGCTGTCGAAGCCCTGCTCGTCGAACTCGTCGGTCGCGGCGAACTTGGCGGCCAGGTAGGAGAACTCGAGCTCCTTTTGATCGATCTCTTGCCGACGGCGGATCAGCTCCGCGGCCACCGCCTCACCGGCTCTAGGCGCAACTCCCCAGACCCCAGCATCCATACTTGAATGGTACGAACATCTGTTTGGAGTGTCAACAAATGGGCCTGTTAATTTTCGAATGCACCAAAACAAGGCGTGCTCAGGGCATCTCTTGCTATCAGTGCGTGCTCTGAGCCAGCGGACCCGCCCCCACTCCCCTTTCCCAGTCTTACTCGTCCGAATCCAGAGGGTGCTTACCCTTGCCCGCCTTCATCTCCCGCTTCACCACCCGGGCCTCGGCCATCGACTCCTCCGAATCGACGTCCGCGACCGTGTGCCAGTTCGCCGCGTGCCTCTCCCACCCCGGCGGCTTCACCCCGAACTTCTTGGCCAGCACCGCGACCAGGATCTTGACCTTCATGTCGCCGAAGCCAGGGAGCTTCTTGATCCGGGCAGCGAGATCGTCCCCATCCCGCGCCTCCGTCCACACCGCCGCGGCGTCGCCCCCATAGTCGGTGACAATCGCAAGGCACAACGCCTGGACCCGTTTGGCCATGCTTCCCGGGAAGCGATGAAGCGCAGGCCGCTCCCGGAAGATCTTGACCAGCTTGTCCGGGTCCATCGCGGCGATCGTGCGCGCGTCCAGCCCGCCCAGCCGCTGCTTCAGGTCGTAGGGCCCGCGAAACGCCTTCTCCATCTTCACCTGCTGATCGAGGACCAGGCCGATCAGAAGGGCAAGCGGGTCCTGCTCCAGGAGCTCGTTGGCCTCGGGCACATCGGTCCAGACGATCGGCATATGCCCAGAATAATGCCCGGCGAATAACCCGGACGGCTCGTCTATCGTTACCTAGTCATGGAGCCCCAACAGCCACTCCTGCCTGCTTACGCTCTCAGCGCAATAGCTGTCGTGGCGGCGGTGCTCGGCAGCCTCGTCGTCACGGAGACCGCGACCGTCAAGCTGGTCGTCCCGGCCTCAAGGCTGGTGGCCAACGTGACGCTCAAGGGCGGGCCGCACGGCCAGGACATCGTGACCACGACCATCCAGGCGGACGTCAGCGACAGCACCCAAGGCACGGCCAGCACCCTGCAGGTGGCCGCGATACCGGCAAGGGGCCTGGCCACCTTTACGTGCAGCCCCTGCTCCCCCAATGAGATGCCCATACCTTTCGGAACGACCGTGTCCACAGCGGCTGGGGTTCGTTACGACGTGGCGCCGGCCTCAATCGCTCCTCCGCACACTTTCGTCCAGGTTCCGATCCGCGCACTGGTGCCCGGCAAAGCCGGCAACACGGCGGCCAACACCGTGACGGTGATCGATCAGCCGATACCCAACGTCAAGGTCACCAACCCACAGCCGATCACGGGCGGAACCGACGCCACCAGCAATCAGGTGATCCAGCAATCGGACCTCGACCGAGTCCAGCTGGCGCTCACCGCCAAGGTCACCCAGGACATCGACGCCGCCCTGAAGGCTCAGGCCGAAGGCCTGAACTATCTGACCGACGGGCAGCCGGCCCTCAAGGTGACGACCGACCACAAGGTCGGCGAGCAGGTGCCGACTTTCAACATGACGATCACGGCGACGCTGAGCGCGGTGGCGTTCTCGCTGGCCCAGGCGGACTCGCTCATGCGCGGCGCCCTCAACCAGAAGCTTCCCAAAGGCTTCCAGCTCACGGCGGATCCCATCCAGACGACTTACCAGGTCCAGAAACCAACTGGCACCGGAGACATCACCATCAAGGGCACCGGGACCGGAGTCATCGTGCCCAACGTCACCGCCGGCGAGCTCGCTGCTCGCATCAGGGGCATGCGGGTCGACGCGGCGCGGCGACAGCTCGAGCTGCTCGCCCCGGGCACGAGCGTCGACATCAGCGTCAAGCCGTCGGTTCCCTGGCTGCCGGTGCTCCAGGACCACATCAACCTGACGATCGTGGTCCTGTCCGCCGCCTGAGCTAGGGCTTGGCTCGCCGCTGCACGAACTGGAAGCCGAACCGTCCCTTCACACAGAGGTGACCCGAGGTCACGCTGTGGTCGAGAGGTGAGGTGACCTTGACGATCGAGTTGTCTTGGACATGCAGCTCGAGCATGCAGCCGACGCCGCAGTAAGGGCAAACCGTCTCGGTCACCGACTGCCGCGTCTCGTCCCATGTGCCCGCCTGCCGCATGTCGTGCTCGCTCTTGAACATGAGCGCCCCGGTCGGGCAGACCCCGATGCAGTTCCCGCAGTAGACGCACGCCGAGTCGGGGAGCTCCACTGTGAACTCTGTGGAGATGTGCGCATCGAAGCCTCGACCGGCGACGCCGATGGCGAACGTGTTCTGCGCGTCGACGCCGCAGGCCTCGACGCACTTGTAGCAAAGGATGCAGCGCGAGTAGTCGCGCACGTAGAGCTCGTTGTCGACCTTCACGGGCTGGGCCACGGTGGCGGCCCCCGGCCCGAAGCGCTGCGGCTGCGCGCCGTATCGCGCCATCCAGCCGTGCACGTCCGGCGCGCACAGAGACATATCCACGGACGACGCGAGCAGCTCCAGCACGAGCCGGCGGCTGTGGCGCACACGCTCCGAGTCCGTCAGAACCCTCATGCCGGCCTCAACCTTGCGGGAACACGACGGCACCAGGACGCGCGATCCTTCCACCTCGACGACGCACACGCGGCAGACGTTGACGGGCGTGAGCGTCTCCAGGGTGCAGAGAGTGGGCGTGTCGATCCCGAGCTGCCGGCAGGCATCGAGGATCGTCGTCCCTTCCATCGCCTGCACGTCGTGTCCGTCGATGCTCATCTGCAGCATCCGCCTCGGCAGGCCGACGAACACCGGACTAGCCATTGAGCACCTTCAGCTGGATCACCGCCGACTGGATCGCGCTCGCGGCAGTCTGGCCCAGGCCGCATATGGACGCGTCGCGCATCGCTTGCGCGATGTCGCTCAGCAGCATGATGTCGGCCTGCCGATCGCCGTTGCGTTCGTTCAGCATCCGCTCGAGGATCTCCTCCTGTCGCTTCGTGCCCACGCGGCACGGCACGCACTGTCCGCACGATTCGTCGCGGAAGAACCGCGCGATGCGCAAGAGGATTGGCTTCATGTCTGTCGTGTCGTCGAACACGATGACCGCGCCGGACCCGAGCGTCGCCCCGATCGCGCGCGTGCCCTCGAAGCTGAGCGGAACGTCGAGCTGGGCTTCGGACACGAACGAACCGGCCGCTCCGCCCAAGAGCACAGCCTGCAGCTTCCTGCCTTCGCGAACGCCGCCCGCGAGCTCGATGAGGACGCGCAGCGGCGTGCCCATGGGCACCTCGTAAACGCCAGGCCGGCGGACCTGTCCCGAAAGGCAGAACAGGCGGCTGCCAGTGGACTCTGGCGTGCCGGCGGCCGAGACCGCGGCCGCTCCCTCGATGACGATGTCGAGGACGTTGACCAACGTCTCGACGTTGTTGACCAGCGTGGGCTTCCCGAAGAGGCCGGACTGCGCCGGAAACGGTGGCTTGTTCCTCGGCTCTCCCCTCTTCCCTTCGATCGAGTTGAAGAGCGCGGTCTCTTCGCCGCAGATGTAGGCGCCGGCCCCACGCCGGACCTCGACCTCGAAGTCGAGCAACTCCTCAGCGCGTGCTTGCGCGATCGCGTTCTCGATCCGCCGGCGGGCAAGCGGATACTCGGCGCGGACATAGAT
>DASWGF010000205.1:0-5225 GCA_036393875.1 Candidatus Dormiibacterota bacterium | reverse complement strand
CCTGCGCCTGGCGTCGAGCGAAGAGCGGATGGAGGAGCTGGCGCGCCAGGCCGGCTGGGCCAAAACCTTCGGCCTACCCCTGGAGCTCATCTCAGCGCAGGAATCACAGCGCATGTTCCCGCCCATGTCCACCGACCGGGTACTCGGCGCCGCGTATCTCCCGACCGACGGCTACATCGACCCGAGCCAGCTCACGTTCGCGCTCGTCGAGGGCGCGCGCCGTCGAGGCGCGGAGATCAACGAAGAGACACGAGTCACCGCCATCGCGACAGAACGCGGCCGCGTCAAGCGCGTGGTCACCGACAAAGGCACCATCGACACCGAGCTGGTCGTCAACGCGGGCGGCATGTTCGCGGCCGAGATTGGACATCTGGTCGGGGTCAACGTGCCCCTGATCCCGATGGCCCACGAGTTCCTGATCACGACACCGTCGGGCCTGCCGCGCGACATGCCGACCATGCGCGATCCGTCCCTGCTCGTCTACTACCGGCCCGAATCGGGCGGGCTGGTGATGGGCGGCTACGAGCGCGACCCCGCGCCCTGGGGGCTGGACGGCATCCCGCGTGACTTCAACGGCAAGCTCCTCGAGCCCGACTGGGATCGATTCGAACCGTTGATGACGAACGCCATCGTCCGCACCCCCTCATTGAAGGACGCGAGGGTAGTCCGGCTGGTCAACGGGCCCGAGGCATTCACCCCGGACGGCGAGTTCATCCTCGGTCCCACCGAGGTGCGCGGATTTTGGGTGGCCGCAGGTTTCTGCGCTCACGGGCTCGCGGGCGCGGGCGGCATGGGCCGGCTGGTGGCCGAGTGGATCGTCGACGGCCGCCCCCACCTCGACGCCTGGGAGATGGACTCGCGCCGCTTCGGGCGTCACTACATCAGCCGTGAATACACGCTGGCCCGGACCCGCGAGGTCTACTCGACCTACTACGACGTCAAGTACCCCGGCCACGAGCGCAGCGCCGGCCGGCCCCTGCGCCTGTCGCCCGCATACGTGAGGCTCGAGGACCTGGGCGCAAAGTTCGGCGAAAAGTCCGGCTGGGAGAGGGCCAACTGGTTCGAACCCAATGCAGCGAGGGGCGACGAGTCGCTGCGGCCGCGCGGCTGGGCGGGCCGCCTCTGGTCGCCCGCGATCGAGGCCGAGCATCGAGCCTGCCGCGAAACCGCCGCTCTTTTCGATTTCACGTCGTTCGCGAAGATCGAGGTTCGCGGACGCGGCGCGGCCGAATTCCTGGAACGCCTCACCGACAATCGCGTCGCGCGTGCGGTCGGCGCGCTGACCTACACACAGATGCTCAACGAAGGCGGCGGCATCGAGTGCGACTTCACCGTGACCCGGTTGGCCGAAGACAGATTTCGCATTGTCACCGGCACTGCTTTCGGGCAGCACGACCTCTACTGGATTCGCGACCACGTCCCCGAGGATGGCTCGGTGCAGGTCGAGGACATCAGTTCGTCGCTGGCGTGCATCGGGCTGTGGGGACCGGCGGCGCGGGAGATCCTGCAGCCTCTCACCACGGCCGACATATCGAACCAGGCGTTCCCGTACATGACGGCAAGAGAGCTTGCAGTCGGCTCGGTTCCATGCCTTGCACTGAGAGTCACCTACGTCGGCGAGCTCGGCTGGGAGCTGTACTGCCCGTCCGAGTTCGGGCTTCGGTTGTGGGACACGATCTGGAACGCGGGACGCGATCACGGCCTCAGCGCAGGCGGCTACAAGGCCGTTGACTCGCTCCGGCTCGAGAAGGGATACCGGGTCTGGGGCGCCGACATCGGCCCCGAGGTGAATCCCTACGAGGCAGGCCTTGGCTTCTCCGTCAAGCTGGAGAAGGGCGAGTTCATCGGCCGCGACGCGCTGTTGAAGGCGCGCGAGGCGCAGCCCTCCACCCGGCTTGCCTGCCTGGTGCTGGACGACGCCCATTCGGTGGCGCTCGGCTCCGAGCCGGTTCGCATCGGGGGCGAGGTCACCGGCCGCGTCACCAGCGGCGGATTCGGGTACGCGGTCGGCAAGTCGATCGCGTACGCCTACGTGCCGGCGGCGGTGGGCACGGGCACCGCCGTCGAGGTCGAGATCTTCGGCACCTGGGTGCCGGGCCGCCTCACAGAAGAGCCGCTGTACGACCCCACCGGTCGCCGAGTGCGATCGTGACGCCCGACGGTTCAGGACGCGCGTACGAAAAGGAGCTGATGTGCAGCTCCAACGCCTTCACCGGAGCGCTTGTCGTCCCGGAAGGCCAACCCGGCCGACTCCGCGGCCGCGGTTACTTCCGCCACCGGTCGGAGCCTGAACCCGTAAGGAGTCATCGGCATGCGCGACATGGCTTCCGGGTCACCGATGCCGACGACGATGCGCCCCGACGGGGTGAGCACTCTCGCCAGCTCGGAGAACGCCCGATCCAGCTCGGCGATGAAGTAAATCGTGTTGATCGTGATCGCCGCCTGGATCGATTCGCTCTCGAGCGGCAGCTGTGTTATCGACCCCGACCGGAGGTGCAGGCGACCACTCGATACTTCACGCCTGAACCGGCGACCGGCACGGCTCACCATGGTCGGCGACAGGTCGACACCGTACACCTGACCCGTGTCCCCCACCCGCGCGAGCAGCAGCTCCAGGCCCACGCCCCCGCCGAAGCCCAGATCCGCCACCACTCCGCCCGAAGGAATGTCCAACGCCGCGATCGCCATCGCTATCTCGCCGCGATTGGAGCGATTCAACATGTTTCCGATCAGGCGTCCGCGCAGCCCCGTGGGCCTTCCGAGCTGCGAGGCCAACCCGGCCAGCATCCGGCTTCTCAAGCCCATCGGCGAATGCTAGGCCGGCTCGTAGCGCAGACGGGCGAAGTGTTTGTTGGCGTAACCGTTGAAGTCGAAGTCGAGCTCGGAGATGCCGCTCTGCAGCACACCCCACATCGCCTCGCGAAAATCGGACATGAACTTCATCATCGCCAGCGAAGCGAGGCGCTCTTCGCTCGCGTCATCGAAATAGGCGTCGAGCAGAACCGCGTCCTCAGCCGCGCCGAACTCGTGGTTGACGGACAGGTTGGCGAGGTCGAAGAAACGGTCGCCCATCCCCGCGTACTCCCAGTCGACGATCCGGATCGCGCCGTCGTCGAGGAAGTTGGCGTTGAGCAGGTCGTTGTGGCACGGAGCAAGGGGCTGCGTCCCGCGCACGCGCCGGATGCGCTCCGACATCTCGTGTGCGGCGGCATATGCGCTTGGGACGTCGACGCCGCGCGCGTTGGCCTCGCGGCAGTACTCCTCGACCACCGCGTGCGCGTCGAAGCGCCCCGGGATGGGCTCCGCGTCGTGAAACTTGCGCAGCGCGGCGGCCACCCTCCGAATGGTTTCCGGCCGCCTCATCTCCTCGGTCGGGATCGGGCGGCCGTCGATGAATCGGGTCACGAGCCAGCCCTCCTCTTCGAGGAAGCCCGCCACCTCCGGGCCGAGGCCCACCTCGGCGGCCCGCAGGCTGGCCTCATGCTCGACCCGCCGGTCGATTCCGAGCACGGCGGTCTGGGCGCCGCCCATCCGAAGGACGAAAGTCTCCCCGTGCACGTCGACCTTGAAGTTGTGGTTGGTGATGCCGCCCGAAAGCGGGAGGGCGCGCGCTCCCCGGTCGGGCCAGAGCCTCTCAACGGCAGCTTGGGCGTCCAACTATGGCCCAGTCTAGGCTGTGCTTGAATGACGGGAACCTTGGACGCTGAGGAGATGAAAGCTCTCCGCGAGCGATACGTGCCGCGCGGCGTCACGACCGCGCATCCGATCGTGGCGGATCACGCGCTGGGATCAGAGCTCTGGGACACCGCCGGCCGCCGTTACATCGACTTCGTCGGCGGGATCGGAGTCATGAACGTCGGTCACAACCACCCGCGCGTCATGGCCGCGGTTCGCGAGCAGCTGGACCGCGCCACGCACACTGCATTTCAGGTCGTGATGTACGAGTCGTACCTGCGCCTGGCCGAGCGACTGTGCGCGGTCGCTCCCGGCGATGGCGAGAAGAAGGCGATCTTCTTCAGTACCGGCGCGGAGGCCGTCGAAAACGCAGTCAAGATCGCGCGCGCCGCCACTGGGCGCTCCGCGGTGATCAGTTTCATCGGCGCCTTCCACGGAAGGACGCTGCTCACGCTCAGCCTGACCGGCACTGTCAACCCCTACAAGCAGAACTTCGGCCCGTACGCGGTGGAGATTTACCAGACGCCATTTCCGTATGCGTACCGCGGCTGGACCTCTGAGGCTGCCCTCGCCCAGCTGGACGAACTTTTCGCATCAGCAGTGGCTCCCGAGCGGGTCGCGGCGATCATCATCGAACCTGTGCTCGGCGAGGGCGGCTTCGTGCCTGCGCCTCTCGACTTCCTGCGCGCCCTGCGCGAGCTGACCGAGCGGCACGGGATCCTGCTGATCGCGGACGAGATCCAGACCGGTTTCGGGCGCACTGGCAAGTTCTTTGCCATCGAACATTCCGGTGTGACGCCCGACCTGGTCACGGTCGCGAAGAGCCTGGCCGCGGGCTTCCCGCTGTCGGCGGTCGTCGGGCGCGCCGAAGTGATGGATGCGCCGGCGCCGGGCGGGCTGGGCGGCACCTACGCGGGCAACCCTGTCGCTTGCGCCGCCGGCCTCGCCGTCATGGACGTGATGCGCGATGAGCACCTGCCCCAGCGCGCCGCGAGGATCGGATCGGTCATCGAAGAGCGGATGCGCACGTGGGAGGCCGAGCACGAGCTGGTCGGCGACGTCCGCGTCATGGGCGCGATGGCCGGAATCGAGCTGGTGCGCGACCGCAAGACGAAGACCCCGGCTGACACCGAGACCGCGCGCATCCTCACCGTCGCGCGCGAGCGCGGGCTGCTCTTGCTGCGCTCGGGTATGCACCACAACGTGATCCGAACCCTGATGCCGCTGAACATCCCGGACGAGCAGCTGATGGAAGGGCTTGACATCCTCGGCTCGGCACTGGCCGAGGTCGCCGGCGTCCCCGCAAGGAGTGCAAGGAGTAGTAAAAGATGAGCACGACGTTGAAGCGCCGCGAGATGTACATCGGGGGCAAATGGGGGCCCGGGTCTGGGCACGACTACCAGGCGATCGTCAACCCCGCGACCGGCATGGTGATCGCCGAGGTGCCGAAAGGGACGGAGGAAGACGTCGACGTCGCCGTGACCGCTGCCCGCAGCGCGTTTGACGACGTCTGGTATGACACCACGCCTCGAGAGCGCAGCGAGCGCTTG
>DASWGF010000204.1:0-4657 GCA_036393875.1 Candidatus Dormiibacterota bacterium | reverse complement strand
TGTGCCTGCGGCAGGTTCGAACGCTAAGTCTAAAGCCGGATTAACGGAGGGTTAGCTTGGGTATGATCTGTAGCTCATGGTCAAGAGGACGGCGTCAATCGAAGAGGTGCTCGCGGCGATCGAGACCGCCCGCGACAAGGTCATGGCCGACGAGGTCAAGTCGCTCACAAAGCTGGGCATCCCCAAGGCGATGGCCTACCAGATGATCGCCAGCAGGTTCCACCAGAAGGTGGGGGACCAGGAAGAGGCCGAGCCCGATCCGTTTGAGGGCAACACCACCTCCTGGGAAGAGATCGGCTAACCAGCCGCTCATGAACCGGGCGGGGTGAATCGCGCCCGCCGGCTCGCCCGTCTTCTCAACATCCTCGCCGCGATCGTCGCCGAGCCGGGGCTCAACCCCCTCGAGCTCGCCGAGCGCGCTGGTGTATCCGAACGGACCCTCCGGCGTGACCTCACGCAGCTGCGAGAGCTCGGATACGAGGTCGCGTACACCAGCGGGTACGAGGTCCAGGAGAAGCTGAACCTGGAGGGCCGCGCCCGGGCTCGCCCGCCCAAGCGGGCTTACGACCAGCAGCTCGAGCTGCTGCAGGCGGTCGCGCTGGCCGTGGGGGGCGCGGGGTTCGGCGAAGCGGGCTCGGGCCTCCCCACTGCGTGGGGAGGTGGGCCCCGCCGTAGGCGCGGCCCAGAGGGGACGCGCAGAGGTGCGACACCCACGAGCACCCAACCCATCGTCCTCATCCCCGCCGGCGATAGTGATGCCGACTTCATCTATGCCACCGGCTTCGCGGTCGAGACCGGCCTGTACATCCGCTTCGCCAAGGACGATGACGTGCTCGTGGTCAGCCCTCTCGAAATCGATCGCGCCCGCGCCCAGAGCAAGGTGGCCAATGTGGTCGAGGACCGCGAAGTGTATGCCCACAAATCGTGGGCGCGTCTGGCCGCCAAGATGCTGCGCGAGAAAGGCGTGCACGAGGCCCGGGTGTCTCCCCGGCTCCCTGCCGCGCACCTGGAGGACCTGCGCGCCGAGGGGATTGCGACCGGTGTCGATCGTGAGTTGTTTCTCGGCGAGCGACGGCACAAATCGGCGGCCGAGGCGGAGGCCATCCAGGCGAGCCAGCGGGCGGCGGAGGCCGCGGTGGTCGAGGTGGTTCGGCAGCTGGCCGCGGCTGATATCAGGGACGGGATCCTGTGGTCGGAGGGAAGGGCCCTCACGTCGGAGCGCCTCTACGCGCGCGCCCAGCTGGTCCTGGGCGAGATGGGCTTCACGTGCCCCGAAATGATCATCGCCGGCTCGCCCGAGTGCGCGCTGCCGCATTTCCGCGGCGAGGGCCCAATCCGGGCGAGTGCGCCTGTGATCATCGACATCTTTCCAGTGGGGCGCAGCAGCCACTACCACGGGGACCTCACGCGCACGGTGGTCGTCGGCGAGATACCCGATGAATTTCAGCGCATGCATGCCGCCACGCTGCAGGCGCTCGACGCGGGGGTGGAGTCGATCCGGGCGGGTGTGCCGGGCAAAGACGTTCACCTCGCCGTATGCCAGGTCCTGGTCGACCGCGGCTATGGGACTACGTCTGTTGGCTACGAGGGTCCGGATGGCGTGGCCAAGATGAACCACAGCACCGGCCACGGCGTTGGTCTCGATGTGCACGAAGAGCCGTCGCTTCGCCAGACCAGCGACGAGCCGCTGCGAGAAGGCGATGTCGTCACCGTGGAGCCCGGGCTCTACAAGCTTGGCCTCGGCGGGGTCCGCATCGAGGACACCGGGATGGTGACCGCGAACGGATTCCACAACTTCACGACCATCACGCGCAGCCTCAACCCGAAGGACTACCTCTGACATGGGCGCCCTGCGGCTGGAACACGATGACCAGCTCTCTGCCGGCACCTGCACTCATTGTGGCGCCGCGTTCGAGAGCGTGATCGGCGTCATGTATGAGGACGACGACCCGATCGCGATCTACCGCGCCGACATCTTCGAGCACTTTCATCGCGATCCGGAACCCCGCGTGGTGCTCTCGATCGCGGTCGGGGACTGGACGGACGGCACCAATCGCGCGGACCGATGCTCGGCGACGCTCGAAGCCTGGGCCGAGGAGGACCGCGTCCACATGGCCTTCAGTGACCGCGCCGGGTCGACCTGGCAGGAGCTCGAGGTCGTGAGCTGGCAGCTCACCAGTGCCGAGGCGCAGGCGGGCCCCCTTCGTGAGGCATTTCTCCGCATGGCCGATCACATCGTGTATCAGGACCGACGGCTGCGCCGAGCGCTGTCTCGCGGGGCCCGGGCCCAAGGACTGTAAACCCGGGCTTTACATCCTGTAAGGTTCGAACGTGCCCAGGCAAGAAACCCTCGGCCAGCGCATTCGGCGGCTGCGCCAGCAGCGGGGCATGAGCCTGGCGAAGGTCAGCGGCGGGGACTTCAGCCGCGCGTTCCTGAACCAGGTCGAGCTGGGTCGGAGCCAGCCGTCGACGAGGGTGCTGCGGGTCATCGCAGGCCGGCTCGGGACCGAGGTCGATTACCTCCTCGAGGGAAGGCTACCGAACCTCGATCGCGAGCTGGCGTTGGAGAGGGCGCGGGTCCTGATGGCGCGCGGCCAGGCGCGACGTGCTCTGACGGCGCTTGGGGAGGCCGCCGAGGCCTCCGATTGGCCGATCCGGACGGATGCGCGGCTTTGTCAGGCTGAGGTCCTGCGAGCGCTCGGGCGTACGGAACAAGCCGACGCGGTCCTGGCCGAGGAACGCAAGGTCATCACTGCGCATCGGGACAGCCATCGCCTCGAACGGCTGCGCGCTTTGGAGCACGGCGAGGCCTTTTCGATCGGCCGCGGCAACCCGGACATGGCGGTGCGCGTGCATCTGCGGCTTGCCGACCGAGCGCTGCGCGCTGAGCGAGACTACGACGCGCTCGAGCACTACCGAGCCGCCCGCGTCCTCCTCGAGGTTGCGGTCAGGTAGCGGTCAGAAGCCGCTCGGAAATTGGGACGGAGGACTCACCATCGGGGGCGCGATCTCCAGGGTGATGATCTCGTGCGACTTCAGCACGATCGCTTTCGGGTCGCCGGGGAACGCCACCGGGCCGGCGCCGTCGCCCCCATCCCGGTAGACGAGAACCTTTTCATTGCCGCTCAACGTGATCGATGAGACATGCATTGAATCGAGCGGCTGCGGACTCCCTGTCCAGGCTCCCCAGACCTGAAAAAAGTCGCCGAGGGTGAAGGTGCGGTCAGCCGGCGACTCGACGTGGATGATCCCCGGCTCGCCCGTGTGCATGTGCAGCCAGTACAGGCAATTCGCGGCGCGGCCAAGGTTGGTGGGGATGTCCACAGCCTGGCCTTGGTTGAAGATCTGCAGCAATGCGTGGTAGTGCACCTGCGTGTGCTCGAGCTGGTCGCACGGGATGGAGCCCGCCTGTCCGGAGCCTGACGTGGGGGATCCGGTCGCGGTCGGGAAGAAGCCGCCCGACGATTGGCTGCCGTTGGCGCGGCTGAAGCCGACATAGGCCGTGATCGATACGACCACGAGGACCACCACCGAGGCCGATGCGATGATGGCCACCAGCGCCCCGGTCGAAAGGCCCGAAGCTGGGCGTGTGTCGCCCATGGCGATCCAGGCCCTACCGTCCCAGCGCCATCGCCTGTCCGGCGAGACGGCCGGCTGCCAGCCCGCGCCGTCCCACCACCAATGGCCATCGGGCGAGAAAGTGGGCGGAGGACCCTGTTGCGCCATCGAGGCGAAGCGTAGTCGACGGCTGCTTTAGATCAGCCTCACAGTTGCGTGTTGCCGGGCGCTGCCCAGTCGAACCCTGGCGGAGTGGTTGCCGGCCCTGAGGTGACCTCGAGGCTGATCACCTCGTGCGACTTCAAGACAATCGTCGCCGGGTCACCCGTGAAGAGCTGCGCACCCTTGCCGTCCCCGGCGTCGACGTAGACGTAAAGCTTCTCGCCCGGTGCGAGGGTGAACGAGGAGACCTGGGTGGCGCTGAGGGGCTCTTTCGGCCCGCCCTTATTGGTCGACCATTGGTTCCACACCTCGAAGAATTGGCTCAGCGTGAATGTCTGGTCCTTTGGCGACTCGATGTGGATGACATTTTGGTTCGCGGAGTGCACGTGCAGCCAGTAGAAGCAGGTGGGCGAAGACTCGCCGCCCTGGATGCCGATGCCGCCCGGAAGCGGGGTGAGCACCCCCTCGTGGATGATCTGGAGGACCGCGTGGTAGTGAGTCTGCGAGTGCTCGAGCTGGTCACACGGGATCCCAGCCGCCGCGGCCACCGTGGCCGGCTTGGTATTGACGTAGTAATAGATGACGAGCCCGACGAACAGCGCCACCAGCAGCCCGGCCACGACGACCGGAAGCAGCGGGACCTCCGGGCCGGACTTGACCTTGGGTGGCAGCCGGCGCCCTGATTTCCCCTTGGACCCTCGCTGGGGCGCCTTCGATCGCGTAGATGAGGCCATGCCTTGGTAGAATACCGAAGTAACCTTTCTGGCCTCGACCGGATGGCGTGCGCCATCCGTACTGACGGGGCCTGAACCCATAGGAAGGAGGTCCCCGTTGCGGGATTACGAAGTTCTGTACATCGTTCGCGCCGACCTGGATGACGACAAGGTCCAGGACGTGATCAAGAGAGTCAACACGCTCATCGAGCGTTCTGGTGGTG
>DASWGF010000203.1:0-3761 GCA_036393875.1 Candidatus Dormiibacterota bacterium | reverse complement strand
CCGGGGATCCGAACTGCCATTCGTCAGCCTCCCGAGGTGATACGGACGCCGACCCACTATACGGGTCGGGCCCCGACCTTCATACGCTTACCCGGGCCACCGCCGCCCCGATCACCGGGCCTGATCCGGCCGATTTGAGAGCTGCCGCGCAGGCCTCGAGGGTGGCCCCGGTGGTGGCGACGTCGTCGACGATGAGGACCGACCTGCCCGCAAGATCGGGTCCTTGCCATACAAACGCGCCGCGCACGTTGTTCTGGCGCCACAGGCGGTCATGGCCGACCTGGGGCGGGGTCGCTCGGGCCCGGACGAGCCGGCCCGGGGGTCTCTCCAGGGACATGCGCGCCCTCAGCTCGGCGGCGAGGAGCTCCGACTGGTTGAATCCCCGAGCCCACTGTCGCTCTGGATGAAGGGGCACGGCCAAGGCCCACGAAGCGGCCAGGCCTTCCACCATGAGCCGCTCCACCAGCAGAACCGCCAGCGGCGCGGCCAGGCGACGCCAACCCTGGTACTTGAACCTCTGGATCGCGAGCTCGATCGGTCCGTCGTAGGCGACCGCGGAACGCAGGCGAGCCAGCGAGCGGAGGCGCAGCCGGCACCCGCAGTCGCGCCGAGCCGACTCGACCTCTGCCCCACACCGGCGGCACAGTGGCTCCTGGAGGCGCCTGATGCGTCCACGACAGCCGTCGCAGAGCCAGGCGCCGACACGCCGGCAGCCGCCGCAGCGCGGAGGCAGGACCAGGTCGACCAAAGCTGCAAGCACGCACAGAGGCTACCTGTGCGCGTCAAGCCCGCCTTTACATCCCTTCAGCTGATGTGGATCTCGTCCCCTCGCTGCAGGTCGAGCTCCGCGGTCGAGCCGGGTGGGAGCTCGAGCACACTTCGCGCGCCCCAGACGAACCACACCACGCCGTACCACTGAGGCAGCTTCGGGTACACCTTCCTGACGCGTTCTTTGCTGTCCAGGAAGACGGCGTCGATCGGGAACCTCATGAACAACATGTGGATGCTGCCGCCCTCGCACGGGTTGATCCACATCCCGCGCCCCGGCTCGAGCTTGCGGCGGAACATGAGGCCGATGCCTCGGCCGATGAATGTGCCCGGCACCTCGAGCTCCTCGGCCAGGACCTTGCCGGTACGCGCGTGGACGGCGCGTGGACCTGCCATATCAGTCCAGTAGCCTAACGGTGCGATGGAGTTCGACAGCGATGGAGTCCGGCTGCATTACGAGCTTCACGGTCCCGAGACCGGGGCGCCTTTGCTGCTGGTGCATGGTTTCGCGTCGGACTACCAGCTCAACTGGGTCGGCACCCGGTGGCAGGAGACCCTGGTCGGCGCGGGCTATCGCGTGATCGGCCTGGACTGCCGCGGCCACGGGCAGAGCGACAAACCCCACGACCCGGCCGCATACGCGATCGACGTGATGGCTGCCGACGTGCGGCGGTTGCTGGACGAGCTTCACCTGGCTTCCGTTCGCTACATCGGTTACTCGATGGGAGCTCGAATTGGACTGCAGGCCGCGCTCGATTTTCCTGATCGCCTGTATCGAGCCGTGCTGGGAGGCCTGGGGGCATTCGGGAGAGTCGAGGACGCGGAGGCGATCGCCCGGGCGCTCCGCGGCGGCAAGCCTGAGACCCCAGCCGCGCTGACCTTCCAACGATTCGCGGCTGCTCGGCCGACCAACGACCTGGAGGCGCTGGCGGCATGCATGGAGGGCCTGGGGCGGAGCGGGCGCGCGGACCCCAAGCGGCTGGCAGGCATCTGGACGCCGATCCTGCTCGTCGCCGGAGATCGCGACGACATCGCCCCTGACGCGCCCAGGCTGGCCGCTCAGATCCCAGCCGCCCGGCTCGTCGTGATCCCGGGCCGCGATCACCTCAGCACCGTGCCCGCCCGCCCGTTCAAAGAGGCGGCGCTGGAGTTCCTCGCGGGAGCGTAAAGCCTCTCCCCAACCCTCTCCCCTTCGGGGAGAGGGGGTCGTCGTCAGGCGCGGTGGTGGTAACGGATCCGGTGCTTGGTCCGAGTGATGGCGGCGGTGGTCGGCACGACCGAGATCGTTCCGTCGGGCTCCAGCACGGCCAGCTGGACCTCCTTCAGGTCGACGACGCCGTGCTCACGCATCGACATCTCCACCTCCGCCTGATCGACCCCCTCCCTATCCATCACACCGGTCAGGTACCTGCCGTCCTTGACGATCACCGCCGGCGCCGCTGCGAACAGCCGGTGAAACCGAGGCATGTTGTCGAGCTTGCCGACGATGTAGTTCATGCCCACCAGGGCCGCGATCAGCACAAAGCCGCCGGTGAGTGAGGTGTCAGGCCCCGTGATCGCGGGCTGCAGCGCATTGGCGACCAGCAGGATGAAGACGAGGTCGTACAGCGTGAACTGGCCGACCTCTCGCTTGCCAAAGATGCGGAGAGCGATCAGGAGCCCGGCGTAGATGAGCACGGCGCGGAGCACAAGCTCCAGCGGGTGGACCGTTGGTTGCAGGAAAGAGGGCGTGCCTTACTTCCGTGGCGCGAGGAGGATGAGCGCCGCGGGTCCAAGCAGGACGATCCAGAGCGTTGGAAAGATGCAGCCCACCATGGGCAACAACATCTTCAGCGTCGCCTGTGCTGCCTTTTCCTGAGCCCGCTGGCGCCGCTTGCGGCGCATCTCGTCGGCCTGGATACGCAGGATCTTGCCGATGCCGGTGCCGAACTGCTCCGACTGGATCACGGCCTGGATGAAGTTGTGGAGGTCCTCGACGCCGCTGCTGCGACCCATCTCGTCCATGGCCTCGAGACGGGGCCGGCCGAGGCTGACCTCGCGGAGGACCTTGGCGAACTCTTCGGACAGCGCGTTCTTGTACTTGTCCGTCACGCGCGCCAGAGCAGCATCGAAGCCAAGACCGGCGTCGACGGCGATCACGAGCAGGTCCATCGCGTCCGGTAGGCCTTTCTGAATCTCAGTGCGCCGCGCGTCCACCTTCTGCTTCAGCCAGAGCACTGGTGCGAAGTAGCCGAGGAGCGCCATGACGACAAGCGAGAGGATCAAGTACACGGGATTCGCAAACAGGAAGCCGAGCAGCAAGCCGATCGCCGCCCCCACGGCCGCGGCCACAAGCCGAACCGCGAAGAAGTCCTCCGGCGTCAGGTTGCCGGGCCGCCCGGCAAGGTCGAGCTTGTTCATGAGGTCTTGCCGCGCCTTCTGCGGGGTAGAGCGCGACAGGAAGGTGCCCAGCCTCTCAATCGCGGGGCGCAGGAACCGCTCGGTGAACGGCCTTGACAGCTCGACCTCTTCTATGGTCAGCGGCTTCTCGCCGCCATACACCGAGAGGCGCTGCTGGACCATCTGTGCCGTGTTCGTTTGCGGGGTGCGCGCGATGCCCAGGAAGATGATGAAGATCCCGATGCCGACGGCCAACGCAAGAATTGGAATCATCGCCTCAGACCTCGATGGCGACCACGCGCCGGATGATGAGGTTGCCGACGAAGATCATGAAGGCGCCGATCGCGATCAGGATCCACCCGATGAAGTTCTCGAACATCGGGCGGAAATATGTCGGCGTCACGAAGTACATGAAAGTGGCGAGCACGAGGGGCAGGAACGTGATGAGGGTGCCCGATGCGCGCGCCTGCGCAGTCAGGGTTGCGATCTCGCCCTTGATGCGCACGCGCTCGCGGATGGTGTAGGCGATGTTGTCGAGTATCTCTGCCAGGTTGCCACCGACCGTGCGGTGGATCGAGTAGGCCGTCGCGACCAGGTCGAAGTCGGCGCTGGCG
>DASWGF010000202.1:0-1697 GCA_036393875.1 Candidatus Dormiibacterota bacterium | reverse complement strand
TTCCTCGAGCTCGCCGAGGACGCGGACCAGCTCGAGGCGCCCGTGATCTACGCGGTGGCCAAGGAGGGCCGCGCCGGCGCCAACGCCGACGACCTGGCGCCGGACCTCGAGCCGCTTTTCAAGACCATCATCGAGCACATCCCGGCTCCGGTCATCGAGCCCGGAGGCTTCCAGATGCTGGTCGCCAACCGCGCGTACGACGATTACACCGGGCCGATGGCCATCGGGCGCATCTCCCGAGGCAGCATCGCTCCGGGCGATGCGGTCGCTGTGCTCACGGGCGACGGGCAGGCCCGGCGGGTCAAGGTGGTGCAGGCGCTCCTGTACCGGGGCCTCGACCGCGTGGCGGTGCCGGCCGCCAGCGCCGGCGACATCGTGGTGCTCACGGGGCTCGACGAGGTTGCGATCGGCGATACTCTCGCCGACCCGGAATCGCCGGACCCGCTGCCGCGCATCGAGATCGACGAACCGACGGTCCGGATGACGTTCGGCGTCAACACGTCGCCGTTCACCGGTCGCGAGGGCAAGTTCTCGACCACCCGGCAGCTGCGCGCGCGACTCTACAAGGAGCTCGACACCAACCTCGGCCTCCATGTCGAGGACACCGATGCGGCCGAACGCTTCCTCGTAAGCGGCCGGGGCGAGCTTCACCTGGCCGTGCTCATCGAAACGATGCGCCGGGAAGGCTATGAGTTCGAGGTCTCGCGCCCTGAGGCGATCGTCAAGAGAATCAACGGCCAGCGCATGGAGCCTGTGGAGCGGCTCACCGTCGACGTCCGCGAAGAGCACCTGGGCGCGGTGACAGAGTCGCTCGGAAAACGGCGCGGGGAGATGATCGAGATCAGCTATGACTCCCGCGGTAGCGTGCGCCTCGAATACCTGATCCCGACCCGCGGCCTGATCGGCTTCCGCAACAACTTCCTGACGCTGACCGCCGGGACCGGCCTGATGGGGTCGATCGGCATCGGTTATCGGCCCTGGGCGGGCGACTTCCGGGAGCAGCGCAACGGAGCCCTTACCGCGTCGTCGGCCGGCACCACCCTTGCGTTCGGGCTGGCGGGCGCCCAGGAGCGCGGCACCACCTTCATTGAGGCCGGCGAGGCGGTATACGAGGGGATGATCGTCGGCATCCAGAAGCGGCCAGGCGACATCCGGGTCAACGTTTGCCGTGAGAAGAAGCAGTCCAACATCCGGTCGTCCACCTCTGACATCTCCGTGCGGCTGACACCGGCCAGCAAGTTGAGCCTCGAGCAGTCGCTCGACTTCCTGGCGGACGACGAGCTCCTGGAGGTGACGCCGCAGCACCTGCGGCTGCGCAAGCGACACCTGACCGAGGTCGACCAATCCCGGGCCAGGCGCCTGGCCGAAACCCCTGGCGTTAGGCATTAGCCGCGAAGGGGTATACTCCAGGTAGCCGGTGCAGTACCGGCGCTCACCGCAGGCTCCGTTTCTCGAACAGGCCCGCCGAGTTGAGTTGGCCTTGAGTTCGAGAGATAGGAGATGGAAATGCCCACAGGCACCATCAAGAAGCTGGTCGCGGACCGTGGCTTTGGCTTTATCGCAGCCGAAGACGGTAAGGAATTCTTCTTCCACAGGAGTGGCACCGAAGGTGACTTCGACAGCCTCCGCGGTGGCGAGAAGGTGACCTTCGAGATCGAGGCGAGCCCCAAGGGCCCGCGCGCTCGCAGCGTCCGCAC
>DASWGF010000201.1:0-2385 GCA_036393875.1 Candidatus Dormiibacterota bacterium | reverse complement strand
CGGCCTTTTCGAAACGACCAGATCCCGACCTCGGCCAAGGCGTAAGCCATGAAACTGGCAGTGGCAAGGATGCTCACGAGCAGCCAACCGACAACGCTTTCGAACATTGGCCGGAAATAGGTCGGCGTAACCACGTACATGAGCACAGCAAGAACTGCTGGAGCCAGGGCCGACAGGCGGACTGCAGTCTTGATGGATTACACGGTACTGAAACGATCTGAGCTCTGAATCCGGCAGTAACGCCGTTCCGGCGCGATGCGTTGCACCAACATGAGAATGGCCGGCGTTGCCTTGATCGCGCTGGTGGCTGCCTGCAGCGGGCCGGGCGCCCCTCAGGCGCAAAGTGCCTCGCCGGTCGCAGTCAGCTCGCCTGAGCCGGTCCCGTCGTTGCGCTCGGCGCCGATCCTCATCCAGACGCTTGGCTTCGCCTGCCGGCTCCCGATTTCCATCGACATCGGGCCGGGACAGCCAGGCGCCTTCATCGACTTTCCCTCGGGGACCGTCACGCCTGACCCAGCGGCAGCAGGGGCGGGTTCCATCAGTCGCCCGGGCCGAGAGCTCGTCGACTACTTCTACGGTCGCTACTTCGATCGCGCGTATTCGCGTTGGCTGCCGGTGAGCCGAATTCACGTTTCGCCGGATGGGTCCCATTACGCGTATGCAGACCGGGCGGTTGCCGAGCAACAAAACCCGCCGGCAAGGGCGACGATGCATGTGGTCGCAGTCAAAACTGGAGTGGAACTGGCTTTCGACGATGGGGCCTGGTCGAATCCGTATGAAGTCCTTGATTACGCGGCCGACGGCATCTACCTGTTTACCACCTTCGGGGCGTACCTCGGCCTATGGCTGATGGACCCGGCAACAGGCGCGATCACACGGGTTGCGAACCTGTCGAACGTCCAGGGCAGCGCAGGCGGCAAAGTCTTTTGGGTCGGCACCATCAACCCGAGCGATCAGCACCCTGTCGCCGGTGTTGCGCCCGACCAGCTCGACAGGCTCAGCCTGGTTGACGGCAGTCGGTTTACGTGGTTCTACCGGCCGGGAAGCTCGGTGCACTTTATCGGCGAGGATCTTGGCGGCCACCCGATCATCTACGTCGCCAACGCCGACGGCTCGACCGAGGTACTTGTCGTTCCGGCCCCAGGGATCAACCGTCCAATTCTTCCTTCCTGGGATGCGCTGGACACGATCAGCGATCCGATCTCAGACAGCCATGGCATTTGGTTCGGCAGCCCCAACGGCATCTACTTCTACTCCGATGCGATCGGGCTTCTCCAGAGGGTCTCGGACCAACCGGGATATCCGGCCAATGGCTGTTTCTAAAGCCGTTTATGGGCGCGAGCTCACGCGTCGCTCGACGCCGTCGAGCAAGATCTCGAGCGCGGACACCGGCTCTCCAATCGCCTCCACAGGAACCTCGGCGATGACCGGATCGACCGTCTTCGTCTTTGAGTCGAGCGTGACCTGGACGGCGCCACTGTTGATTCGCAGCTGATATCGGTCGGGCGCATCGGACGCCCCTTGGACGCTCTCCCAATGGGAATCTGCCACCGTGGCATTGACCGCGTAGTCGTCCAGCTTCACGCGCAAAGCGCCGGGGCTGATGTCTGCGGCGACCGCGACGCCGCGCGGCCGGTGGAGGCTCAGCCCGATTACGCCTCCCGAGACTTCGATCGGCACCACGCCGCGCGGCCGAGGCAGGAAGCACTCCACTTTCGCTGCTCCGCTGTCGAGCTTGATCGCGCGCACGTCGAGACCCCCGACCTCGAGCACCGTGTTCCAGGTCGCGCCCTGGATCTGGAAACGCCAGGGGTGGAGCGGGTTCAGCTCGATCTCGCCGTAGCCAACTCCGCGCAATCTCCGGACCACGACCCGCTCCCCGCGGACTATGGCGGGTGCGGCCGAGGCTCCGACCTGGGCGGTCCTGATGAGCTCTTGCATGTCGCTCCCCGGTCGTACGAGGACGCCTCGCGATCCTGAGTCGATCGCGATCGAGGCGACCGCGCCCGCGTCCACCACAGGCTCTTTGGCCGGCGCTTGCGAGGCGATGACCTGGACCATGGCCATCAGCGTCACCTCCGACGCCTCGGCCGGCAACAGACCCTCAGTCTCGAGCAGCCTTTTCACCGTCACATAGGTGGCGCTGCGGACCAGAGAGTCCGGGACCTCGAGCAGGATCCGGTTCGCATCCTTCTGAGCGGCGACCCGCTCGCCCAGTGCCGCAACCGCGGCGAGGACGGAAGACCGCCAATCGGTACGGCTCCGCGCCGGTCGTACGGTCTCCAGGATCGACTCGGCCAGCAGCTCCAGCAGCTCACGGCGGTCCCGGACGTGCCAGTACAGCGACGCCGCCTTGACATTGAGGCGGTCGGCCAGCCCGCGCAT
>DASWGF010000200.1:0-2158 GCA_036393875.1 Candidatus Dormiibacterota bacterium | reverse complement strand
GGACCCCCGACGCCAACCCCCCCGGGGCCGGCATCGCCCTCCCCCTCACCCACGGCGTCGGCGTCCCCGAGCGGCAGCCCAAGTCCCAGCGCCTCACCGCTGACGTTGACGGTCAACGGCGGGCCCAGTGGGCTGGACGTGATCACAAAGCCGCCGCTCGTCTTCCTACCGATCATCGCCTTGCTCGCGCTGCTGGCCGCCCTCGCGTACTGGGTGCTGATGCGCGGGGACCGCACGCCCGTCCTGCCGTCGGCATCCGTCGTCCACCGGAGCGCCCGTCCGGACATCGGGCCGGTGGCCCCGCAACCCTCCCCACCGGTCCCAGCCACGCCCCCGGCTGACGTGCCGCCGCCCCCGGCGCCTTTCGATCCGACCGCACAGCCGGACGCATCGGCGTGGCCATCCGAGCCGCCCGAGGCGCCCGGGCCTACTGCGTAGTAGCCACGTGGGGAAGTTCGCTTATAGACTTGCCCGCTGATGTCGCTGCTCGATGTGCGCGAGCTGAGCGTCCGCTTCGGGGGGGTCGTGGCGCTGGATCGCGTCTCCTTCACGGTCGAGGCGGGCGACATCGTTGGCCTCATCGGGCCCAACGGCGCGGGCAAGACCACGCTTTTCAACGTGATCACGCGCGTCTATAGACCTTCCGACGGCAGCGTTTCCGTCGATGGCTCCCCCGTCCTGAAGATGGCGCCACACGAGATCATCCGGCGCGGTGTGGCCCGGACGTTCCAGAACCTTGCCCTGTTCCGGTCGATGACCGTCCTCGACAACGTCCTGGTCGGCGATCACATCAGGACCCGCAGCGGCTGGCTCGGTTCATCGGTGCCGATGCCTTCAGCGTTGAACGCCGAGTCGGCGTCTCGGAAGAGGGCTCTCGAGATGCTGGATTTCGTCGGCCTGGCCCAGCACGCCGGCCATCCCGTCGCCGCCCTCCCGTTCGGCACCCAGAAGCGTGTGGAGCTCGCGCGAGCGCTGGTCTCCAAGCCCCGACTTCTTCTTCTCGACGAGCCGGCGGGCGGCATCAGCCATGAAGAGGTCGACGGCGTATCTCGGCTGCTGCGCCGGATTCACTCGGAGCTTGGCACCACCATGCTGTTGGTCGAGCACCATATGGCCTTTGTGATGGGCATCTCGGAACGGGTGGTGGTGCTTGACTTCGGCAGGAAGATCGCCGAGGGCAGCCCTGCCGAGGTGCAGCACAACCCTGCCGTCATCGAAGCGTACCTCGGCGCTGCCTGAGCACTGATGGCTGCGCTGCTCGAGCTCGAAGATGTCCGCGCCGGGTACGGCCAGACCAGCGTGCTGCACGGCGTGTCGATGTCGGTTGAAGAAGGCCAGATCGTCTCTCTGCTCGGCGCCAACGGCGCGGGCAAGACGACGACGCTGCGCTCCATCACCGGGGGTGTGCGTTGGACCGGGGACATCCGTTACTCGGGCCGCTCGCTCAGGCGGCTCTCGACCGAGGACGTCGTGCGATGTGGCATCGCCCACGTTCCCGAGGGCCGCGGCATCTTGACAGAGCTCACGGTCGACGAGAACCTGCGTCTGGGGGCGCATCTGCGCAAGGACGGTGCCGATGTGCGCAAGGACTACGACCGCGTTTTCGAGTACTTCCCGGTGCTGCGCGAGCGCCGGCGCCTGTCGGCAAGCACGCTTTCAGGCGGCGAGCAACAGATGCTGGCGGTGGCGCGAGCTCTGCTGATGCGACCCCGGCTCATGCTGCTCGACGAACCTTCGCTTGGTCTCGCCCCGATTGTCGTGCGCTCGATCTTCGAGATCATCCGCACCATCAACCAGGCCGACGGAGTCGCAATCTTCCTGGTGGAGCAAAACGCACGGCTCGCGCTGGAGATATCGAGCCAGGCATACGTGCTGGAGGTGGGAAGGGTGGCGGTCAGCGGCCCGAGCTCAGAGCTGATGGGAAAGGAATCGGTGCGGCGCTCGTATCTGGGGTACTGACGAGAATGCAAGCGCTCATCCAGCAGATCATCAGCGGCATCGCCAGCGGCGGGGTTTTCGCCAGCCTCGCGCTCGCCCTCGTGCTCATCTACAACGCCATGGGCCTCGTCAACTTCGCCCAGGGCGAGATGGCGATGTTCGCCACCTTCATCGCCTTCACGCTCATCGATCGCGGATTGAACTACTGGATCGCCCTTCC
>DASWGF010000199.1:0-4926 GCA_036393875.1 Candidatus Dormiibacterota bacterium | reverse complement strand
ACTGCAAGTGCTTTTTGGAGCTGTAGCCGTACTTGCCGGCACTTTTGTGTATTTCAGCCTTCCATCCACGTTTAGATCGACGTTGGGTCAGCTCATTACCGTTGTGAGTCTTCAGCCTGCCGCCAGTTTGATGCTCACGTTCACCAGTTTGGCCGTCGTCTTCGGACGAGAACGATCGCGTCAGCACGTACGTGTCCGGTACAGGACTTTGCTGGACTCGGGCGACGCGTTTCCGACCCTGATTGACGAGATTGATGAGTCCATAAAGGAAGCCAGATCGACGCTGGCCGTGCGTCAGTCTCTGCTTCGATTGGCGATGCGGACGAGTGGAGGGTGGTTCGTCGCCTCCCTCGTGGTCGCGTGTCTCGCGTACCTCTGGTGGCCCGCCCCGATGAAACAATTGGTCCAGAACCATTTCCCGGTCGCGTTCCTTTCGCTCGGAATCCTTGTGCTGGTGGCGGTATTCACCGGGATCGCAAGGTTGAGGCTAAGGTGGGTCGCTCGACGAACGCGCCGCTGAGTTTCAACTAAACTGCTCGCGCAAGCTAGCGCTCGACGTGTGGGTCGTTCGTATGTCGGCTCGGCTCAGCAATGGTGTCTTGGTTTCGATAAGAGGCGCTTAGCGCGATCAACCGGCCCTCGCGCGCGCGTCATCCCATTAGTGGGCTGGCCAGACTGCGGTGCTATCGATAATGGCTCGCCATTAGCAGCTCAGGCCCCCATGCACAACGGCCTACACCCGCTGACGCGCTGAAATCTATCAGTCGAAGTAGATGCCGCCATTGACGTCAATCACTTCGCCGGTCACATAGCTTGACTCCGCGGAGGCTAGGAAGAGCGCCGCGTTAGCAACATCTTCTGGTACGCCGCTTCGGCGCACCGGCGCCGTGTTGCTAATGGTGCGGTCGAGCTGGACCTCCTGGTTAGCGTCGAGTGCTTTGGTCGCGATCCCCGTGAGAATGAATCCAGGCGCAATCGCATTGCTGGTGATGCCATAAGGGCCCAGCTCACGGGCCGCAGCTTGGCAAAGCCCAATAACACCCGCCTTGCTGGCGGCGTAGTGGGCAGTCCCGATGATTCCCCCTCCCTGCTTGCCGGCGACGCTGGAGATCCAAATGACCCGGCCCCAACGGCGAGCCATCATTCCTGCGACAACGGCTCTGAGGCAAACAAAACCTCCCCGAAGGTTGATTGAGAGCAGCCTGTCGAAGTCATTGGTCGAGAGCTCCCAAATGGGTATGCGCTGCGTTACACCAGCGTTGTTGACGAGGATGTCGATGGGTCCGATCTCGTGCACCGCGGCTTGAACTGAGCTCTCGTCAGTCACGTCCATCAATATGGCCCGGCCCGCGGCTCCGATCGCCGCAGCGTTGCGGGTGGCGCCATCGATGTCAATGTCGCCCAGCACGACCTCGGCGCCGGCCGTTGCCAACGCACGTGCGATCGCATTTCCGATCCCCGTTGCAGAGCCCGCGCCGGTGACCAACGCGACCTTGCCGACCAGCGTCACACGTGACATCTTATGTGTCTTCAGCCGTCAGTTCTCCTAACCTGAATTCCAGGTCGGCGGTCCTGATCCACTCGTCACGCTAGAACGGTTGAGGCCGAAGAACAGCTTCCAAATCCGGTCGGATTTACGGCGTGCCGATCAAGAGCCGGCCTACGAATGGCATTCGAGTCTCGGTTAGCGGTAGATGTAGCCATCCAGCGGAAACTAGTCCAAATCACCACCCCTCCAGATCGTTGTTCTCCAGGTCTTGCCGCGGACCGCGCCCATGAGTTCGAGCTCAGCCATCAGACGGGCCACATGGTCGCGGCCGACCTCGATGCGCTCGCGGCCGAGCTGGCGCCAGACCTTCTCGGTGCCGTAGACATCGAAGTTCTCTCGGTGCACCCGAGCGATCTCGACCTTGAGCTCTTGGTCGCGCAGCTGACGCGGCGAAAGCCGCCGCGAGACCGCCGCGTAATAAGTAGACGGGGCGACCTGCAGCGTCTGGCAGATCGGCTCGACCCCGAAGCGGTCCCGGTGTTGGTCGATGAACTCCACTACTTCGGCAGTCGCGGGTCGAGCTCCCGCGCGAAGAAAGCTGAGGCATCATCCTGGTGTGGCTCTCCCGCTTCTGGGGCATCCGCGATAAAGCCGTTGTTACCGCACTCGGGGCGGTGCCGTTCAGCCTGGGCTTCCCGCTGTTCGCTCCTCTGATCGGCCCGATCCTGGGTCCGCTCTTGGAACGGATAGGCCCACCAGCGCCGATTCTGGTGGGATCTCTTGGCCTGCTCAACATCGCGGCGGCAATCTACCTGGCCGTCCGATTGTGGCGCCCACCTGAGCGGCCTTTACGCCTGACCGGGCCTGCAGCCCGGGGCTGAGCTGAGCAGGATGCCGCCGTCGGGGCCTCGCGAAGTGATCGCGGCTGTGGTCGCCGTCGCTGGCTTCGCCTCGTGGTTCACATCTGGCCCGCTCGGAAATCGTCCCGCTCCGCCGCCGCTCATCCCGGCCATCCTGGTGGTGGCTCCCGATATTGCCGCCCGTCCGCAGATCTTCATCGTGGATCCGGGCGGCTCGGGCCGCCGCCAGCTCACCCGCAGCGACGGCCTCAAGGCCTATCCATCCTGGTCTCGTGACCGGCGCCAGATAGCCTTCACTTGGGCCGCACAGAGAGCTCCCGAGCTGTGGGCGATGAACTCCGACGGCAGTGGCCAGCACCAGCTGACCCTTCCGCCTGGCAGTGGCAACTTCGTTCCGACCTGGGCCCCCGACGGCTCGAGGATCGCATTCACATCGGTTCGCACCGGTCACCCAGAGATCTGGGTTATGACGCCGATGGCAGTGGCCAGCGCCAGCTGACCCACTCGGAGACGCCGGGAGGCAGCAACGCGCCGTCCTGGTCGCCGGATGGCACCCGGATCGCCTTCGCGTCTGCTCGCGAAGGTCGCACGGAGGTCTTCACGATGGCGCCCTACGGAAGCGACGCGCGCCGGCTCACCGAGCCGTTGGGCCCTGACTTTCCGGACAGCAATGTGCCCGTCTGGTCGCCGGATGGGCACCGCATCGCCTTCTGGTCGGGGATCGAGCAGCAATACGGCCAGGTCTGGGTGATGAATGCTGACGGTCGCAACCGGCGGCCGCTCAGCAACTGTCCGCCGCCTCGCAACTGCGACAACCCGGCTTGGTCACCAGACGGATCCCAGATCCTCTTCGAGACCAACCGCGGCGACCGGATAGAAACCTGGGTGATGGCAGCCGATGGAGGCGGTCAGCGTCCGCTGCTTCCGTTCGGTTACGGGGCCGGCCGGCTTCCCTGGTAACTCGGTACGGTCTCGCATGACCGATGCTGGCGATATCCCGCCGTTACTAGAAGCACCCCGACGGTTTGGCAAACCCAGACATCTGCGACATGTGCTCATCGGGGACCTCACTTGGCCGTTAGTTTCACCAAAGTCCGGTGGGCACCGGCGTCGGTGCTGCGGACCGGAAACAGGCAATCAATAACGTGTGCCTCGCACCCATTCCCGTTGGAAACCCCTGGCATGTATCCGCAGGTGTGGGCGTGCTAAATAGAGCTCAGCCGCTCGGCGATCTAAGGATCGCAGTGCTAGGCTCGCGGATCAGACGGACGTCGACCTCACGCTCGACGTAGGCCCACTCCTCCGTCGCCCGCAGCCGGCCCACCAACTCTTCGAAGGCATCGGCTGCTGTCAGCGCGTACTCGAACCAGGTCAGGAAGTCAAAGGGTTGGCCCAAGTCACGGCTGTGGTGGAGGCGGCGCGCGATTGCTGGCACGTACCCGAGACCGGTGCCTATGTGGTGCGAGCGTTCTTCGAAGATGGCACGGCGCTCGTCTTGGGCGAGAGCCCACCAGTTAACCGACTTCTTGATCGGGATCAGTGCCGCCCGCGTTGCTGATGGCCTGCCCAGTGGCTCTTGTACGGCCAGCAAAGCCTCGCGCTCCTGCTCGGTTGCGTAGCGCTCGTTGCTCGTTACACCTTGCAGGACCCAGCGCGCACCGGAGGGGATCGGTGCGCCCGAGCCCTCGACTACCGCAAGGCGGGGAACCCGGTCCAAGCCCTCTCCCCGGACCTGTTCCACGCGGTCTACCCGCCAGCCTCCGGTCGCACCACCCGCGAAAGTGACCGCAAGTGGCGAGTCCTGTCCGACCCTTCTGACGGCGTGGGGTTCCATGCGCTCCGTCAACGATACGTTTCGCCCTCGCCGGGGGGCTGTCTTGATCCAGAAGGCGTTCAGGAGGTCCAGCTCCTGGTCATCCCGACCACGCTCGCTCATTCGAGATGCGGAGGCGCCACGGAGGCATGGGACTGCGGCGCGACTGATCCTCCACGGGAATGAATGGACGGCTTCAACACACCTGTCCCGAGCTGCATGCCTCCAGAGAGTCGTCGGCGGTCTGCCCTCTATGGCTTAGAGCAGAATGGGGTTGTGGCTGCCGACCTGCAGGCGTCTTACGTTCAACAAGCGGGGCGCCTTGACTTCACCGCAGTGGTCAAGCAATCGGACGGCCAGGGAGTCTGGAACTGCGAGCACATCACGCACGCCAACCCGACCTCAGCGATCGACTGCGCGCGTCGTGAAGTGGCGCGGCGAACTGCCCCAGAGAAACACTCGAAGCCCTAATTTCCCCGCCGGCGACGGTAGTGTTAAGCAGGGCAGGCCGGCAGCAACCTGGCCGAGGTGGCCGACCGCCTCGCCAGGTCAGCGTGGCGTTTCGCTAACCAGCGAAGCGCTCAGTACTTGCTAGGGGCCTTGCAGCTGAAAGTCGAAGCGAGCTGCTGGGTCTTGCGCTTACCACACTTCGGACAGACCGGTGGGCGGTTTTTCAGGCGGCCGTGCTCGGTGATCGCCACGCTTATCTCGAAGCGCTTACCGCAGGATTGGCACTCGAACTCGTAAACAGCCATGTGTCACCC
>DASWGF010000198.1:0-1909 GCA_036393875.1 Candidatus Dormiibacterota bacterium | reverse complement strand
GGCGCGCAGGTGCACGGTCGTGCTGGCGGGCTTGCTCTCGATCCTTGCGCCGGGGATAGACGCCACGAGTTTCGCAGCCTCGGCGTTGAATCGTTCCAGGGCGCGTTTCTCATCAGGAGTGAGCGGCGGAAGCCCGCTGTCGCCGATGAGACGCACCCCGCGCACAGGCACCAGCCGCAGCAGCTCGGTGCTGGTGCGGCTGCTGAGGACCACGACCTCTTTCAGCGCGAGCGAAAGGCGCCGCAAAGAGTCGAGCGAATCGGGCACCGCGACAGTCAGGGAAGGGTCTGGACCTATCTCCGCAAGCGTGCCGTCGAAATCCGTCACGAGCAGGATCTCGCGTGGGGAAATGCCTGACACCGGCGATCGTCGCCAAACATCCGCGATCTCGTCGAGCTCCGCGCGCACCACCCTAAGTTAGATCGACGGCTGGTGACGCCGCACGATCCCGGCAAGCTCCGCGCTCGGCGGCAACGTGCCGAACGTCCGGCCTCCATTGGAGTCGAGACGCGATGCGCAGAAGGCTTCGGCGACAGCGGGATCGCCGTGGCGGACCAGCAGAGACGCCTCCAGGGCGACGGCCATGAGCTCCACGACCCTCCGCGCGCGAGCCTCCACGTCAGTTTGGTCGGACAGCTGCCGCTTGAGCTCGTCAACCGTGTCGTCCAGCCTTGGGTCCGATCCGCGAGCCTCCTCGACCTCGTCCACGAATGCCGTGACCGCCTCGGGCTCGCGAGCCATCGCACGCAGCACGTCGAGGGCATTGACGTTTCCCGATCCTTCCCAGATGGAGTTGAGCGGCGCCTCGCGATACAGGCGCGGCATGATCGATTCCTCGACGTAGCCGTTGCCGCCGTGACATTCGAGCGCCTCCGACACGATGGCGATCGCCCGCTTGCACGTCCAGTACTTCGCGACCGCGAGGGCAAGCCGCTTGAACGCCGCCTGCTCCGGATCGGAGGTGCGGTCGAACGCGCCGGCCAATCGCATCATCAGCACGGTGGTCGCCTCCGACTCCACCGCGAGGTCGGCGAGGACGTTCACCATCAGCGGCTGCTCGCTCAACAATCGCCCGAAGGCGCTGCGGTGGGCGGTGTGATGGGTCGCCTGAGCGACCGCCTGGCGCATCAGCGCGGCCGAGCCGATGACGCAGTCGAGGCGCGTGTGGTTGACCATCTCGATGATCGTCCGCACGCCCCTTCCCTCTTCCCCGACCATCACCGCCCACGCGCCGTCCAGCTCGATTTCGGCGGATGCGTTGGAGCGGTTGCCGAGCTTGTCCTTCAGGCGCTGGATGTGGAAAGCGTTTCGCGCGCCGTCGTCCAGGACGCGCGGCAGCAAGAAGCACGACAGCCCGCCCGGAGCCTGCGCGAGGACAAGAAACGCATCGGACATGGGCGCGGAGCAGAACCACTTGTGGCCGGTGAGCAGGTGCGCGCCGTCGCCACCGGTGGGATGGGCGCGCGTCGTGTTGGCGCGCACGTCGGAGCCCCCCTGCTTCTCCGTCATCGCCATACCGACGAGCACGCCGCGTTTGGTTGTGGAGGGCCGCAATCCGGGGTCGTAGTCGAGCGTGGTGATGAGCGGCTCCCAGCGCGCGGCGAGCTCGGGCTGCTTGCGCAGGGCGGGAATCGCCGCGTACGTCATCGAGACCGGGCAGCCGTGCCCGCCTTCGACCTGCGACCACACGTAGAAGGCGGCCGCTCGAGCCGCATGCGCGCCCGGGCGCGGCTCGCGCCACGGCAGAGCGTGAAGCCCGTGGCCGATGGCGACCTCCATCAGACGGTGCCAGGCGGGATGGAACTCGACCTCGTCGATGCGATTGCCAAACCGGTCATGCGTGTGAAGCTGCGGAGGGTTCGAATTGGCCTGAAAACCCCAGGCGATCGCCTCCTCGGTGCCGGCGAGC
>DASWGF010000197.1:0-2700 GCA_036393875.1 Candidatus Dormiibacterota bacterium | reverse complement strand
CATGAAGCTGCTGGTCGCCTACTCGAGCGTGAGCCACATGGGCTTCATCGTCCTGGGCATCTTTGCCTACAACGTGCAGGGCCAGCAGGGCGCCATCCTGCAGATGGTCAACCACGGAATCATCATCCCGGCGCTCTTCCTGTTCGTCGCCTGGATCGCCGAGCGCACCGGCACCCGCGACCGCTCTGCCATGGCCGGTCTCGCGCCGCGGATGCCAGTGATGGCGGGCATCTTCACCATCGTCGTCCTGGCCGCGCTCGGGCTTCCAGGCTTGAATAGCTTCGTCGGCGAGTTCATGACCTTGCTCGGCGCCTGGGAGCGGGCCCCCGTGCTGGCCGCGATCGGCGCGGTAGGACTCGTGCTGGCGCCGGTTTACATGCTCCGCATGTTCCAGGGCGCGATGTACGGAGAGCCCGTCGGCCAGCGGCCGTCAGGGGATATCCAGGCCGGCCAGCTGGCGTTGGTGACCCCGTTGATCGTCCTCATGTTCGCGATCGGCCTGTACCCATACGCGCTGACGCAGCTGATGACCTCGGTCGGCCAGGCAGGTCTGTACAGGTGACGCTCGCTGCCGCGCTGCCCTCCTACGGCTGGTCGCAGGCCCTGGCCGACCTGGGCCAGATCTCGCCCATCGCCACCCTCGTCGGCTTCATGCTGTTCGCGATCGTCGCGGACCTCGTCCTCCCCCCCAAGCGGCGGAGCGGGGTCGTGGCCATGATCGCGGTCACCGGCCTGGCCTACTCGCTGGGCACGGCCGTATATCGGTGGTTGTACGCGCAAGGCGGCCCCGCGTACTCGGGCATGGCGACAGGCGACAGCTTCGCGCTGTTCTTCGACGTCTTATTCGCCAGCCTCGGCATCCTGACCGTCGCCATCTCGCATTCCTACCTACAGAAGCGGGGGATGCGCGAGGGCGAGTTCCACATCCTCATGCTCGGCTCGATCATCGGCATGATGGTGCTCGCGTCGGCCACGTCGCTGGTCACCGTCTTCCTCGGACTCGAGCTGCTGTCGATCGCCCTTTATATCGCCAGCGGCTTCGCGCGAGACGACAGCCGCTCGCAGGAGGCGGCGGCGAAATACCTCCTCGTGGGCGGGTTCGCGAGCGCGTTCGTGCTTTACGGGATGGCGTTGGTTTACGGCGCGGCCGGCACGACCCTCATCCCCGACATTGCCAAACAGGTAACCGGCTCCGCCGCCAGCAATCCGCTGCTCACCCTCGGCATCGTGCTCATGGGCGTCGGATTCGCCTTCAAGGTCTCCGCTGCGCCATTCCATATGTGGACGCCGGATGTCTACCAGGGAGCACCGATCCCGGTAACGGCGTTCATGTCGGTCGGGACCAAGGCGGCCGCCTTCGCGATGATCGTGCGCGTCTTCGCGGGCGGGCTTCCCCATCTCGCGCCCGAGTGGCAGGCGCTGCTGGCCTTCGTCGCCGCGACCAGCATGGTGGTCGGCAACCTCATGGCGATCACGCAGTCGAGCCTCAAGCGGCTGCTTGCGTACTCAGGCATCGCCCAGGCCGGCTACGTTCTTATCGGGGTCATCGCCGGCGGCAAGATCGGGCTGGCCGCGGTCCTCTACTACTTGTTCGTATACATGTTCATGAATTTCGGAGCGTTCGCGGTCGTCACGCTGCTTGCCGGTCCGGACGGGGACCGCGATCGGCTCTCCGACCTGAGCGGCCTGTACCGCCGCAACTGGCCGATGGCGGTGCTCATGACGATCTTCATGCTTTCGCTGGCGGGCTTCCCGCCGACAGTCGGCTTTTTCGGCAAGCTGTTTCTGTTCACCGCCGGCGTGAGCGCCGGGTACACGTGGCTGGTGGTGCTGGCGCTGATCATGAGCGTGGTCTCCGTCTACTACTACGTCCGAGTGCTCGTGCCGGTGTGGTCGACGACGGCGCGCGCCGAGCCGCTGCGAGCTTCGCCCAGCAGCACGCTGGCGATCGCACTGAGCGGCGTTCTGTCAGTGGCGCTGGGCCTGTACCCGACCACCCTCCTGGTCGCCGCCCAGTTCGGGGCTCTTCCCTACGGTGGGCCCTAGGCGTGGCAGTCAAGGAGACACTTCGACACTTGCTGCAGGCGGGCCGCCAGAAGGAGGCTTCGGACTTCCTCCCGCATGTGAACGACGGTCCGCCTTCGCAGCCTGGGCTCTGGACCGCCAAAGACAACCTCGCCCACCTCTCGGCCTGGCGTCTTGTCGCCGCGGGCGAGCTCGAGGCGGTACGAACCGGAAGCCCGGCCCCTGCCTCCGTGCCAGAGGACATCGATGAGAACAACGCGAATGTTTACGAGGCGACGCGCAACCAGCGCGCCGCGCAAGTCCTGGAAGAAGCCCGGGACTCGTGGGCAACGCTGGCGGCCGCAGTCGAAGCCTGCTCGGAGGAGGACTTCCTCAAGCCGCGGATTCGCAGGCCGGAGCAGGCCGCCTGGCAGGTCATCCCCGGCAACACGTTCTTCCACATCGCAGAGCACCTGGCCTACTGGCACTCAGAGCGCGGCGAGGATGCAGCGGCCGAAGGCGCTGCCGTGTGGGCGCACGACCTTGCGTTCGCGAGCTTCCCTGACGATCGCCAGCGCGGGACAGCCGCCTACAACCTCGGCTGCTTCTACGCGGCACGGGGCCGCGCCGCGGATGCGATCCCATACCTTCGAAGCGGGATCGAGATGAACCCAAACCTGCGAGAGTGGGCCAGGA
>DASWGF010000196.1:0-15776 GCA_036393875.1 Candidatus Dormiibacterota bacterium | reverse complement strand
CCGGCGTTCTTCGGCCACTTGGCCGAAACCGTCGCCGGGCTGGTGGGGGCGCGTCGAGTCGCCTTCTGGTGTTTTGCGCCCAATGGCCGCTTGCACCTTCAGCGAGAACCCTTCGGCTTCCCGGCCCAAGCGCCGATCCGGAATCTCCAGATCGACCCCACACCTGATGGCGATGGAATCGTCGAACGCATCGTCTTCCGCGACCAGCTCGATATCTACGATGGCACCTGCCCGGCGCTCGACGAGTTCTGGCGGACGCACGGCCTGAAGGGTTTGCAGAACTCCATCGCCGTCTCCTGGCCGGCGGGCGGCCGGCGGATCGGAGCCCTCGCGGCCTTCGACTCCAAGCGCGGGTTCACCGCCGACGACGCCTGGGTGCTTCGGGTCGCGGCGATGGCCGCCGGCCTCGTCTGGCAGTACCGCGAGACCGAGGAGGAGCTCGATGTCGCCGTGGAGCGGCTGGAGAAGGCGATGGGGGCCCGCCGCCAGCTTCTGGCCAACGTCGCCGCCGGCGGGGACGAGGCCCGGCGCCGATTCGCAGGCGCACTGCACGACGACTCATTGCAGCTGTTGACCGCCGCCGAGCTGCAGCTCGAGCGCATCCGCAACGAGGCCGGCGAAGGCCGGCAGAGGGCGCAGCTCGACCAGCTGGCCGGGACCATCAGGAAGGTCGAGGATTCGCTGCGGCGGCTGCTGACCACGGTTAGCCCCGCTGCACTCGACCTGACGGTCGGCCTGAAGGAGGCAATCCGTGATCGCCTCGAAGGCCTGCGGGTTTACAGCGGCATCGAGCCCGACGTCGACCTCAACTTTTCGGATGACCTCCCGGATGACCTGGAATCCATCGTCTTCAAGAACGTGGCCGAAGCCCTGACGAACGTGGAAAAGCACTCCCACGCGGCTCGCGTCCGGGTGGCAGCCTCGGCCCTTGACGGCGGATTGGTAGTCGAGGTCGCCGACGACGGCGCCGGATTCGTGGTCGACGAGAGCCTTCATGTCCCCGGCCATCTGGGGCTTTTGGCCATGAGAGAACGGGCCCTGCTCGTGGGCGGCTGGTGCCGCATCGTCAGCGAGCCGGGGGCCGGAGCAAAGATCGAGTTCTGGGTGCCCACTGCGTAAAAACCATCGAGGACGTCGGGAGCAAGGAAAGGACAAAGGAGAAGACGAAAGACAATGGCCAGCAAAGCCCTAGCCGCTGACAACACCGATCCCAGGGTGATGCTGCGGGTTCTCACCGCGGTCAAACGCGGGGATTTCACCGTACGCATGCCTGTCACATCGACAGGACAGGCCGGCAAGGTGGCGAGCGCGATCAACGACATCATCGAGTCCAACCAGCGCCTGGAACGCGAGTTGCGCCGCCTGAGCAAGCGTGTCGGCCAGGAGGGCCAGATCAAGCACGCGTCGATTGGCGATGCGGGCGGCGCGTGGGCCGCCACGCTGGACGCGATCAACGACCTGATCGAGGACGTGGTCCGCCCCAACACCGAGATGGCCCGGGTCATCAGCGCGGTTGCCAAAGGCGACCTCTCCCAAACCGTGCCCTCTGACATCGACGGCCGCCGCCTGCAGGGACAGTTTCTGGAGACCGCGCGAATCGTCAATACGATGGTCAATCAGCTCCGCGCGTTCAGCTCCGAGGTGACACGTGTGGCGCGCGAGGTGGGCACGGAGGGCAAGCTCGGAGGCCAGGCGCACGTGCCGGGCGGCGCCGGCGTGTGGAAAGACCTCACCGACAGCGTCAACTTCATGGCCGGCAACCTCACCGGTCAGGTCCGCAACATCGCCGAGGTCACCACGGCAGTTGCCAATGGAGACCTTTCCCGAAAGATCACGGTCGAGGGCCAGGGCGAGATCCTCGAGCTCAAGAACACCATCAACACGATGGTCGATCAGCTCAACGCCTTCGCCTCCGAAGTGACCCGCGTCGCGCGTGAGGTCGGCACCGAGGGCAAGCTCGGCGGCCAGGCCGATGTCAAGGGCGTGGGCGGCACCTGGAAGGATCTCACCGACAACGTCAACCTGATGGCCGGCCAGCTCACCAATCAGATCCGCAACATCGCCGACGTCACCACGGCCGTCGCCAACGGAGACCTCTCCAAGAAGATCACCGTCGACGTCCAGGGCGAGATCCTGGAGCTCAAAAACACCATCAACACGATGGTCGACCAGCTCAACGCGTTCGCCGCCGAGGTGACGCGCGTGGCGCGCGAGGTCGGCACCGACGGAAAACTCGGCGGCCAAGCGATCGTTCCCGGCGTCGGCGGCACGTGGCAGGACCTGACCGACAACGTCAACTCGATGGCCGGCAACCTGACCAGCCAGGTCCGCAACATCGCCGAGGTCACGACGGCGGTCGCCAACGGCGACCTTTCGAAGAAGGTCACAGTCGATGTCCGCGGCGAGATCCTGGAGCTCAAGAACACCGTCAACGTCATGGTCGACCAGCTCAACGCTCTGGCCGGCGAGGTCACGCGCGTGGCGTACGAGGTGGGCACCGAAGGCAAGCTCGGCGGCCAGGCCGATGTCAGAGGCGTCGGCGGCATCTGGAAGGATCTCACCGACAACGTCAACACGATGACGGCCAACCTCACCGACCGGACCCGAAACATCGCCGATGTCACCACCGCGGTGGCTATGGGAGACCTTTCCAAGAAGATCACGGTCGACGTGCGCGGCGAGTTCCTCGTCCAGGCCAACACGATCAACACGATGGTCGACCAGCTCAACGCCTTCGCCAATGAGGTCACCCGCGTCGCTCGCGAGGTGGGCACCGAAGGCAAGCTCGGCGGCCAGGCCGACGTCAAGGGCGTCGGCGGAGTCTGGAAGGACCTGACCGACAACGTCAACACGATGGCCAGCAACCTCACCGACCAGGTGCGAGGCATCGCCCGAGTCGTGACGGCGGTGGCCAGAGGTGACCTGAGCGGCAAGCTCACGCTGGAAGCCAAAGGCGAGATCGCCGAGCTGGCTGAGACCATCAACAGCATGACCGGGACCCTGGCCATCTTTGCGCAGCAGGTGACGAGCGTGGCTCGCGAGGTCGGTGTGGACGGCCGACTCGGGGGACAGGCCCGCGTTCCGGGGGCGGCGGGCACGTGGCGTGACCTGACCGACAACGTGAACCAGCTCTCAGCGACTCTTACCACGCAGGTGCGCGCCATCGCCGACGTAGCCACCGCTGTGACCAAGGGAGACCTCACGCGATCGATCGGGGTCGAGGCCAGTGGAGAGGTCGCATCCCTCAAGGACAACATCAACGAGATGATCCGCAACCTGCGCGAAACGACCGAGAAGAACACCGAGCAGGACTGGCTCAAGACGAACCTCGCCCGATTCGCCCGCATGCTTCAGGGCCAGCGCGACCCGATGACGGTGTCCAAGATGATCCTCTCCGAGCTCGCCCCGCTGGTCAACGCCGAGCATGGCGTCTTCTACGGCATGGTCGGGCCCAACGGCAGCGACGCTCATCTGGCTTTCCAGGCCGGCTACGCGTACAGGGGTCGCAAGAACCTGGCCACACAGTTCAGGCTCGGTGAAGGGCTCATCGGGCAGTGCGCACTGGAGAAGAAGCGGATCCTGATCAGCGACGTTCCGGCCGACTACGTCCGCATCACCTCAGGCCTCGGCGAGGCCAAGCCCCTCAACATCATGGTGCTGCCGGTCCTGTTCGAAGGCGAGGTCCGCGCGGTCATCGAGCTCGCGTCCTTTCAGCGGTTCAGCCCAACGCACCAGGACTTTCTCGACCAGCTCATGGAGAGCATCGGGATCGTCCTCAACAACATGGATGCCAGCAGCCGCACCGAGGAGCTCCTCAAGCAGTCCCAGTCACTGGCCAACGAGCTGCAGAGCCAGCAGGACCAGCTACGGCGCACCAACGAGGAGCTGGGCGAGAAGGCGCGCCAGCTGGCGCAGCAGAACGCCGAGATCGAGCAGAAGCGCGACGAGGTCGAGGTCGCCAAGAGCCTCGTCGAGGAGAAGGCGGAGCAGCTCGAAATAACTTCGCGCTACAAGTCGGAATTCCTGGCCAACATGTCGCACGAGCTGCGGACCCCGCTCAACAGCCTCCTGATCCTGGCGCAGGAGCTGGCTGACAACCCCGACGGAAACCTGCTCCCGAAGCAGACCGAGTACGCAACGATCATTCGCTCGTCCGGAACCGACCTCCTGAAACTTATCAACGACATCCTCGATCTGACCAAGATCGAATCCGGCACCGTCGCCCTGGAGATCACGGATTGGCCCCTGTCCGAGCTGCAGCCGCTGCTGGAACGGACTTTCAGGCATGTGGCAGAGGCCACCAAGCTGGGCTTTACGATCGACCTCCGGCCTGGCTTGCCGAAGACGATTCCCACTGATCCCCAGCGCCTCCAGCAGGTGCTCAACAACCTGCTGAGCAACGCGTTCAAGTTCACGGAGAAGGGCAGGTGGAGTTTCGGGCGGAGCTGGCGACCTCGGGCTGGAGTCCCACCAACGATGCCCTTAACCGAGCCGAGGCGGTGATCGCGATGAGCGTCACCGACACGGGCATGGGCATTCCACGCGATCAGCAGCAGACGATCTTCGAGGCTTTCGCCCAGGGGGATGGGACCACGAGTCGCAAGTACGGCGGCACCGGCTTGGGCCTTTCCATCTGCCGCGAGCTGACGCGGCTGCTCGCAGGCGAGATCACACTCGAGAGCGAACGAGGAGTGGGCAGCACCTTCACCCTTTACCTGCCCATTGCGAGTCCGGTGGTGGCATGGTCGGGCACATCCGGCGATTCCACGTCCAACGGCTCGGACGGGTCCAGCAACGGGAGTCCGGCACCGAAGGTGAGGGCGGGCGCCTCCGACGCCGTGAGTAAGGCGGCGCCGGCGATTGCTGTCCTGGACCGCCCGCGGGCGGAAATCGCGCTCAAGCATGTGCTCGTGGTCGAAGACGAACCCGTGCAAAGGCAGCGGATCGTGCAGCTCACGGAGCCGCTTCGCGCGACAGCGACAACGGTCGCGACCGGCGAAGAGGCCGTGGCTGCGCTCGAGGGCCAGAAGTTCGACTGCGTTGTCGTCGACCTGGGGCTGCCGGGAATGAGCGGGTGGCAGGTGGTCGATCACCTGCGCAGCAAGCAGAACCTGAGGTCGACTCCAGTGCTCGTCTACACAGCCAAGGAGCTGACCCGCAAGGAGGTGCTCAAGCTCGGTCGCGCGTCCAGGACGATCGTCGTCAAGGAGGTGCGCTCTCCTGAGCGTTTGCAAGAGGAGATCAGCGCCGTCTTGAGCAAGGACCCTGGCGACGAGGTAGCGGACTCGGACACCGCTTCAATCGAGATCTCGCTGGCCGGCAAGAAGGTTCTGGTCGTGGACGACGACATTCGGAACATCTTTGCGCTGACCGCGCTGCTGGAGCGCCAGGGAATGAAGGTCGTTGCGGTGGACAGCGGCGCCGATGCGCTCGAAACGGTGCGCGAGACCGGCGACATCGATATCGCCTTGGTCGACGTGATGATGCCGGAGATAGATGGCTACACCACGATGTCGAACATGCGCAGCCTGCCGACCTTTGGGGAGCGGCCGATCATCGCGCTCACCGCCAAGGCGATGAAAGGAGATCGAGAGAAATGCATCGAAGCCGGTGCGTCGGACTACATCGCCAAGCCTGTCGACAGCTCACATCTTGTCGGCATGCTGCGCTCGTGGCTCAGCCATTGAGTGAACGCCGTCGGGCACACCAACGGGTTCGCGATGGCGTTCGCGTTTTCGGGAAAGTCCAATGACCGCGCAGCGAGCAATGGCCACGAGCACTGCCCCCACCGATACCAAGGTGGACATCCTGCTCGTGGACGACGACTCCACCAAACGTTTCGCCATGAAGGCGATCCTGGCCCCGCTCGCTCAGAACGTCATCGAAGCCGCTTCCGGTCCAGACGCCCTGCGGCAACTCCTGAAGCAGGACTTCGCGGTCATCCTGCTCGACGTGCGAATGCCGGGGATGGACGGCTTCGAGACCGCCGGACTGATTCGCCAGCGACCGCGATCGGAGGTGACCCCGATCATCTTTGTCACCGCGCTCGACCACGCCGAGATCGACATGGGTCGGGGCTACGATCTCGGAGCGGTCGACTTCGTCTTCGCCCCAGTGGTCCCCGCCATCATGCGGGCCAAGGTGACCGTTTTCGTGGAGCTCTACAAGGCGCAGCAGGAGTTGCGGCGGTATCGCACTCAGCTCGAAAAGCTGGTCCAGGAGCGGACGACCGCGCTGACCGCCATCAACCGTGAGCTCGAGGCGTTCAGCTACTCGGTGTCGCATGACTTACGGGCGCCCCTGCTTTCATTCCACGGGCTCAACGAATCGCTGCTCGGGGACTATGGCGACGCGCTCGACCCACGCGCCAAGGACTACCTCCAACGGATGCGGCTGGCAAGCGAGCGCATGGCCTCGGTGTTCGAGGGGCTCCAGACGCTGTTCCGGTTGACCAGCGGCGAGATTCATCGCGAGCAGTGCGACCTCAGCGCCATGGCGTCCGAGATCGTCGAAGAGATGCGCGCCTCCAGCCCTGAACGCAAGTTGGAGGTGGCAATCGCGGAAGGTATGACCGCCTCGGCGGACCCGCGACTGGCTCGAATCCTGCTCACGAATCTGATCAGCAATGCCTGGAAGTTCACAGCCAAATCACCGGCGGCGAGAGTCGTGATCGGGACCGAGGTCGTGGACGGTGGCACTCGGATGTTCGTCCGCGACAACGGGGTGGGCTTCGACATGATCTACGCGCACAAGCTGTTCGGCGCGTTCCAGCGCCTGCACAGCCAGAGCGAATTTCCGGGAGGCGGCATCGGCCTCGCCACTGTGCGCCGAATCGTCAACCGCCATGGTGGACGGGCCTGGGCCGAGGGCGTCGTCGGCGAGGGAGCGACCTTCTACTTCGTGTTCTGACGTTATGAGAAGGACCTCCTGTCCCCTCTCTTGCAAGCCGGTTCGTGGTCAGCCGGTAACCTTGAGGGCGTGAAAGCCGACGTCCCTGAGGTTCTGTTCGTCTGCGTGCACAACGCGGGCAGGAGCCAGATGGCAGCTGCTCTCCTCGAGCGGCACGCGGGAGGTCGGGTGCGCGTGCGCTCTGCCGGCAGCGAGCCGGCCCGATCGCTCAACCCTCGCGTGGTCGAGGCCATGAGCGAGGTCGGCATCGACATCAGCCGGGAGTCTCCAAAGCCGTTGTCAGATGAGCTCGTCCAGGCAGCCGACGTGGTGATAACCATGGGCTGCGGAGACGCGTGCCCCATCTATCCGGGCAAGCGGTACGAGGACTGGGACGTGCAGGACCCGGCCGGGCAGGACCTGGAGACGGTCCGGCGGATCCGCGACGAGATCGACCTCCGCGTCGAGATGCTGATCGAAGAGCTGGTTCCGACGCCTGCGGGCTGAGTGTGCCCGCTAAACGATCAGGCGGCTGAGCAGCCGCCGCGTGGCCGGGTCGAGGTCCGAGGCGAGCCGGTAGTACGTCCAGATCCCGCGCTTCTCCGACTCGACCAGGCCGGCTTCTTTGAGCTTGCCCATGTGGTGCGAGAGCGTCGACTGGCTGAGGTCGAGGCCGGCCGTGAAGTCGCAGATGCAGATCGGCGCCTCCGCCTTCCACAACGAGGCCACCATGGTCAGCCGGGTGGGATCGGCCAGGGCCTTCATGAGCGTCGCCGTCTGTTCCGCCCACTGCTCGTCGACGTCGGGCAGCCCGCAGCACACGCCCCGCTGACGGACGACCGCGAGCTCTTTGACTGCCACGCTTTGATTGTACGCAATCCATCGACAAATATCGATGGGTTGTGCTAGGCTCCACCTATCGACAACCATCGATTGGAAGGAGCCTCAAACCCATGAGTGAAGTTCGAGAAGCGGTGCGGTCCCGATACGCCGGCGTCGCCAGGCAGATCGCCGTGATCCCCAACCCCAGTAGCGACACCGGCGCCGGCTGCTGCCAGGCCGACGGGCCCGACTGCGGATGCAGCGGCTCGTACTCGGCTGAGGATCTGAAAGCGATCGGGCTCAGTGAGTCCGTAAGCCTTGGCTGCGGCAACCCCACGATGCTGGCGCAGCTCGAGCCCGGGCAGGTCGTGCTCGACCTTGGATCCGGAGCCGGCCTGGACGTCTTGCTCTCGGCCAAGCGCGTCGCGCCGGGCGGCCACGCGTACGGCGTCGACATGACCGACGAGATGCTGGCGCTCGCGAACGCCAATCGCGACCGGTCGGGCGTGAGCAACGCCACGTTTCTCAAAGGCACCATCGAGAACGTCCCTCTTCCCGACGCGTCCGTAGACGTCGTGATCTCGAACTGCGTCATCAACCTGGCCGAGGACAAAGGCGCTGTCATCAAGGAAGCGTTCCGTGTCTTGCGGCCGGGTGGGCTCTTCGCGGTCGCCGACATGGTTGAGCTCGAGCCGCTGGATCCCACGACCAAGAAGCAGCTCGACTCGTGGGCGGGCTGCATCTCGGGCACGATCCCCATCGACCAGTACCGCGCCGTGCTGCTCGAGGCGGGCTTCGCGGATCCCGATTTCAACGTCCACGCGACGCAGACCATGCCCGGCGTCGAAGGCAAGGTCGGGAGCGCCTACATCCGAGCCCTCAAGCCTTAGAACCGATTCAGCGGGCCGATTCGAGGCACGATCACCTAGTTCAGCTGCAGCAAAACCAGGACCGCGATGGCGAGGTAGGTGTTGAACACGCAGAGAAGGGCGGCGCCGGCGTAGAGGATCTGATAGACGACGATCCGCCGCCTGCTTGCCGCCCCCACCTCTTTGGTCGCCTCGGGGGCTAGAAGTCCTGCCCGCGATGCGTACTCGAGGCTGATGTAAAGGAGCAGCCCAAGCGAGAAGAGGTTGACCCAGTAGATCAGCATCGGCAGCCGGTAGGTGACGCAACGAGGCGGCCGTCGCGCTAGATCTGATCAGCGAAACGCTCGCGGAGGCCGGAGCTTTGATCAAGCCAACAACTTTTGACAACTTTCGGACCCTGGCGCGCGAGTTGGGTTTGAGCCCGCAGTCCAGCGAGCGTCTCCGACCGCTGGTTCGGGACTGGCCTTTACGCTCCGCTGCGAGGGTCTATGGGGCTTCGAACATGCCGGCCAGGACGGCCGCACCGTCGCCTCCAGCGGTCAGGGTCACGACGGAGCCGTCGCCGACTTCGAACTGGATCCATGCACAGCACTCGCGCTCCAGGTCGATGAGCTCGATCAGCGCGGCGGCAGCTCCTGGAGCGGGACTCAGGCGAATTCCGCCCGGCACCAGTTGACGCGTAACCAGGCCACTGCCCATGAGCTTGTTCCAGGCGCCCTCACGATCCTTCAGGTCAGACGCAGAGAGCGTGCAGGCGATCGGAGGTGTCTCAGCCATCGGGAGTCAAAAACGCGGGCTCGGCGTGACTATTCCTTCTAGATTCATGTGAGCTCGATGCGCATCGTGATCACTGGTGGGAGCGGGCAGGTCGGACAGATTCTGGCCCGTCATTTCCACTCTAACGGCCACACGGTGGCCGTCGTGGCTCGAAACGTCCGGCCGCAACCATGGTCGACCATCAGGTGGGATGGACAGCATCTCGGGGATTGGGTCAACGAGTTGAACGGTTGCGATGTGCTCATCAACCTGGCGGGTCGCAGCGTCAACTGCCGGTACAACGAAGCCAACCGTCGAGAAATCAAGGCATCGCGGATCGTCACCACGCGACTTATCGGTGATGCGATCGCCCGGTCGTCGATACCGCCCAAGCTCTGGATGAACGCCAGCACGGCCACGATCTACCGACACGCGATGGATCGGCCGATGGATGACGTCACCGGCGAGATTGGAGGCAACGAGTCAGGCATTCCCGGAACGTGGCGTTTCAGCTATGAGGTAGCGATCAGTTGGGAAACGGCATTCTTCGAGGCCGAGACTCCGCACACGAGGAAGATCGCCTTGCGGAGTGCAATCACGATGAGCCCAGACAGAGGCGGGGCATTCCAAACGCTCCTCAACCTGGTGCGGCTTGGCCTGGGCGGCAGGTCTGGTTCTGGAAACCAGTTCGTGTCGTGGGTCCACGACGTGGACTTTGTGCGTGCAGTCGACTTCCTGATCGCACGTCCTGACCTGGACGGTTGCATCAACATTGCGTCTCCGAACCCGCTGCCCAATCGCGATTTCATGGCAGCCCTGCGCCGAGCGTATGGCGTCCCTCTCGGTTTACCGGCGACAGATTGGATGCTGGAATTCGGCGCCTTTTTCCTGCGTACTGAAACCGAACTCATCCTCAAAAGCCGGCGGGTCGTGCCCAGGCGGCTGGTGGATGCCGGCTTTGGGTTTCAGTTTCCGGATTGGAGTTCCGCCGCTGCGGACCTGGTCGATCGTTGGCGGTCCCTACGGTCGAGACTCAAGTGATCCCCTGGCTGCCGACAGCTCGTCGAGCCGGGGCCGCGCAACGCCGCCTGCCCAGGCTCTTGACGAACTGCTGCTGAGCGCTTTCCCACAGAGGTAAGGCGGCGGCTGCGGATCGGCGGCCCCGTGCCGTCAACGCAATCCTCTTCTTCTCCACCAGCCCGCGGTCCCGAACCAATTTCAAGTTACGCGTCAGTGTGGTGCGGTCCACGGCCAGGATCTCGGCCACGACAAGCAGCGAGATGAACAGCGGATCGCGAGAGTAGATCAGGAGGCCCGCGAGGACCGCCACGATCTAGTGCGTGGCGCCCGGAGCAACGGATACGAGTTGACGACGTACCAGTACGAAGCAATCGCGGGCGCCAGATTCAGGGCCAGCAGGGAAATGGTCACCAGCCATCCGATCGCCGAAGCGATGCCAGGCAGCCACTCATATCCCCTTCGCCGCCCTGCCACCGTCAGCGCGGGCAGAGCGAAGATCGCGGCGTAAGTCCCTGGCAGCGGCGCCACCGCCACAGAGAGCGCCATGCCGGTCGCCACCCCCGCCTCCGATCCTCGATACGCTGCAATCGCGAGCGCCAAAGCTGCCAGTGCGATCAAGGCCGCGAGGTAGGCGATAGGGCCCGCGGCATATACAAACTGGATCAGGCCCGCGACAGGGTAGGCGCGCAGCATGGAGATGTAATCGAGGGGCCAGCGCCGGTCGATGACGAAGGCCCACACCGTGAACGGCGCGGACAAAACAATTGCAGTCGCCGCGGCAGCGGCAAGACGCTGCCATTCAGCGCGCCGTGCCCAGACGATCACGGCCACCAGCGGAATGGCGTTCACCGGCCGGATCGCGGCCAGGGCAAGGCCCAGCCCAAGCAACAAGGGCGTTCGGCGCCGCTCGCTCGCCCAGAGGGCGAGCGAGCAACCCAGCAGCGCAAGACAGCTGAACACGTGAGTCGTTATGAGCGCGTAGACGGCCGGCGTCGACGTCATCAAAAACAACCAGTCGCGCCATGAACCGCGCCACAGCCACAGGGCGAGGCCGAGCAGGCCGATGCAGACGACAAGCGCAGCGGCATGGCTCCACGGGGTGGGCAGCGCCGCCAGGGGAAGGGCCGGGAGATAGACCGGCAGCGGATAGGCATAGAGATAGCTCTGGCCGTAGGAGGGCCCACTTCCGGTGGCCAGCCAGCGGGCCGGCTGGAAGTCGTCGCCCCCCAACCCGCTGCGGATCAAGAGTGCGGTCCCCACCACCGCCGGCAGTCCGAGCGCCACGCCGATCGCGATCGAGCGCCAGCCGCCTGGCCTTGTGCTTCCTTCTCGAACTGGTGCGCTCAGCCGGTTGCGCCTGAGGTCCCGATCTCGACCAGGACATCGACGTCTTGCACGGTTCGGTAGTTGTCGACGGCCACGTCCTGAAACCGCAGCAGCACGTGATCGCTCACGTGGAGCTGCGCTGGATCAAGCGCCACGAACAGCCATCCTGTGACGCTTTGTCCGGCGTCGACGTCACCTGGAAGGGGCGTCGACTTCAGGTACTCGACGTTGAAAACCACATCGCCAACAGATGCGACCGGCACCATCGGCCAATCCACCTCCACCGGACTCGAGTTGGTCATGGTCACCTCGAACCAGGTGGCCTTCGCGCCAGGATCAAAGGCAATCCGGTCGACGCTGATCGTCACGCCTTCCAGCTGTCCAGAGGCACTTGCGCTGACCATCCTGGCATTGGCCGGCGGCGTTCCTGGGCCCGACCCCAGCACGGGCTTGGCGGGCAAGCCCAGCGCGCCCGCGCCGAGCATGCCGACCGCGGCCAATGCGTACAGCGTGGCCACCGCCCGCCGGGTGGATGCGTTCCTGAAGACCGTATAAAGCCCGATGGCCAACAGAGCCGCAGCTACCGGGACGGCCGGATACGCGTAGCGGCCCGCGCCTTCGACTTCCAGCCGAAACGACGCCGGCAGCAGCGTCAAAGCCACGACGATCATGCCGCCCAGAGCGACGGTGGCAACGACGAGAGGAGCGGTGGAAACGGATCCGCCTCGGGCTCTGAGCAGGCTGATGACGCCCATGGGCACCGTGAGTGCAAGAAGGCCTCCCAGGACGGCAAACGGGAGCGCGAGCGGTAAAGCGCCCCAGGGTTCGCCGGTCCAATACGTGAATTCGACAACCGCCAGGTTGAGCGTGATCCATGGCACCGTAATCGATCCCGGCACGGCGTTCAGCAGACGCTCGATACGAGCGCCGGGCAAGATCGTGCCGTAGTTGTGCAAGTTCAACAGCAGCCAGGGTCCAAGGCAAACCGAAGCGATTGCCCCGGACACCAGCAATCGCGCGAGCCTGCCGCGCCAGTTCGACCCGGCCGCCGGCCATGACACCGCCAGCGCCAGCGCAGGGAACAGGCCGATGAGCGTGAGCTTGACCATGAGTCCCGCGCCGAGGACCAAGCCCATGAGGACGACACGCCTCCACGTCCATGCGCTGCCGGCCCAGCGGACGGCGAGCAGTACGAACAGCCCACCCAAAGCGACCGCGAGCGCATCGTTGCTGATTCGGGTTCCGTTCAGATTGAGGCCAGGTAAGAGAATTGCAAACAGCGCCGCCAGCACGGACACCTCGGGTCGGCTGGGAGTCAGCACTCGCGCCACCGAGACTGCCATCGGCGCCACCGTCGCAATCAAGAGCGCGCCGATGATGCGAATGGCATAGATGGCCGCGAAGGGTCCGCCCAGTCGATCGACAAGCCACCACACAGGCGCCGTCAAGGCGAAGTAGACAGGCGTCTGGTCCGATTCGCGCGAGAGTTCCCACATGTGACGGGTCATCCAGATGGCGTTGACACGATCAGACATCCCCGTCGGTATCGGACCTGTTTCCGTGGGATCAGGTGGGGGACCCATGGGCGGACCAGTAGCCCCTGGGTAGGTCGGGGTGAAGAAGCCTTCCGCATCCAGGACCCGCACAGTCTCGGGATCCAGAAGCGTCGTGTCAGCTACCGGGTAGACGCCATGACTCAGCTGGACGATGAAGTCGGCGTTGGGCGCTTCGTCGATGCGCGACCAGACGGGTTGCGTGACGGCCATGACAAGCGCCGGCACCAGCGCAGCGACGTATGCGATCACCAATGGGTGGCGACGCCACGGCGCCCATACGTCATTGCGAGTGAGTTTTGTCTTCGCCGCCCACAATGCTAATTGCGCTGACCGCCACGTGAAGGCACTCGTACACTTCGGCCATCAGCAGGCCGGACAGTGACAGGATCCGCTCTCTCTATGACCGCGAGGCAGCGCGATACGACGGACCCATCACCGAGCGGATGGCGCTGCGGGCCCGGATCGCGATCGGCCGCCTGGTGGAGGGACGGGTCCTGGAAGTCGGGGTCGGAACCGGCCTCAACCTGTCGCACTATCCGGCGGGCACCGACGTGACCGGCATCGACCTCAGCCCGAAGATGCTGGCAATCGCCCGGCAACGGGCCGCCGACCTCGACCTCAAAGCGGATCTACGCGAGATGGACGCCGAGGCGCTCGACTTCCCTGCTCAATCGTTCGACAGCGTCGTCTACTCGCTGTGCCTGTGCACGATTCCCGACCCGGTTCGCGCTCTCCAGGAGGGATTGCGCGTGGCGCGTCCGGGCGCCCGCATGATCTTTTTTGAGCACATCCGATCCAATGTCCTGCCGGTCGCTCTCCTCCAGGAGCTGATCAATCCGCTGATGGTGCGCTTCCTTGCCGACCATTGGAACCGGCGGACACTGGACGTGATCCAGGCGGCTGGGATCGAGCTCGATGTCGTTCGGCGCGCCTGGTTGGGAATCTTCGTCCTTGCCGCCGGCCGAGCGCCACGCGCCGCAATCATCTGACCGACCGGGACTCACCATGGTGACGATCGACGACGTGCGTCAGTTTGCGATCACGCTGCCCCGCACAACCGAGGCGCTCGTTGGTGGCCGTGTCAAGTTCCGCGTCGGCCGCCTCGTCTACCTGTCCTTTTCCCGTGACGGCCAAGTCATGGGTTTCGCGTTTCCGAAGGAAGAGCGGGATTGGCTCGTCGGCGGGACTCCGGACAAGTTCATGCAGCCACACCGATCGGACCTACGGTACAACTGGGTTCTTGTCCGGATGTCTGCAATTGACGAGACCGAGATGCGCGAGCTGGTGATCGACGCCTGGCGGATGGCGGTTCCCAAGAGCGTCGCGGCCGGCTACTCATAACTGGTCGGCGGGGTCGACACATTCTGGACACAGATGGGCCCTAGCCTCATCGCGACATGAGATACGGCTACCTGATCAGACGGCCATTCGAGATCGTGGCCCGGCGGCCATACCTGTGGTTGCTGGGCTTTCTCGCCGGCGCGGCGACAACCTTCAACTTCTCGAACGGGGGCACGAACTACGGCCACCCCGCCACTTCTGGCACCTACCACGGACCGAGTTGGGCCGTCCTCCAGAATGTTTGGCACGACAACTGGGAGTGGATCGCCGGCATCCTCGCATTGTTCGTGGTCATCTTCATCGTGATGTTCGTCCTCGGCTGTATCGCGACAGGCGGGATCATCCATGCCGCGGTCGAGCACGATGCTGACAACGAGTACACGTTGGGCAAGGCATGGCGCGCGGGCTACGCGACCGGCTGGCGGATCGCAGGCCTGAGGCTGCTCACCTTCCTTCTCGCAATCGTGCCCGGATTCCTGGTCGGCTCCCTGGTCTTGGCGGCGGTCGCCGGGGCCAGGAGCTCCGCCGCCGCCGCAGTCGGCTTCGGGCTGATGGCAGCGGCGGCCTTCGTGGTCTCCATAGCGTTCTGGTTCGCGCTCGGCCTGGCATTCCAATTCGCCCAGCGGCTCGTCGTGCTCGAAGATGGCAACGTGGCTCAGAGCCTGAGCACAGGCTTTCGGATGATTCGCTGGCATTTCAAAGAGGTCGCCCTTGGCTGGCTCATCTTGATGGGCGTGTCGATCGGGGTCGGAATCGCTTTTGCGATCGTCGCCATTGCGGTCGCAATCCCGGGCGTGGCGCTCGGCGTCGGAGGCTGGGCGATCGGCGGTGTCACCGGTGCGATCGTGGCGGGCTCCTTCGCGGCAGTCGTTTTCGTTGGCATCCTGTTGGTTGCGACCGGCGCCGCTTCGGCCTACTCGTCGGTGTACTGGACCTTACTGTTCCGGAGCGTCCGCTCACTGCCGGCGCCCGCAGCGCGGGGCGCGATCATCCGAACCGCCTGACCCAAAACGCCCGCTCCTACGTATGAATGGATAACGCCGGGCTGTTCGCCTGGCTCTATTAGGAGGGGCAAAGCATGACCGACCGCCTTGCGTCCGACGCTGCCCAGCGCACTGAGAACATCCTGCGCCGGGTCGACCTGTTCAAGCCCATCAGCACTCGACGAACGTTCATGTCCCGCTTGCTGGCGGCCGGC
>DASWGF010000195.1:0-2151 GCA_036393875.1 Candidatus Dormiibacterota bacterium | reverse complement strand
TGTCTTCGTTTCAATTTCGGAAAGAGGTCGGTCCCGCCCGCGACAAACATCGCGTGGGGGCCGAGGTCGGCCGCCATGCGCGCTGCCTCTCGCGCCGTCTTCGGCCGCAGGTACTTAAATCGCGGCAGGCGCAGCAAGGTCTAATTCCTTGGGTGGCGGTTCCACTTTGATGCACGCCGGGTAGGGGATTTCGGGAAATCCAGGCGGCCCATACCGAGCCGGCTCGCCTTTGCCCTGGCGGCGCAGCGCCTCCACGATTTTCTCGGGCGTGACGGGCACCTCATCGATCCATACGCCGAGCGCATCGAACACGGCCGCGCTCACTGCAGGGATGACCGGCAGGAGCGGACCTTGGCCTGCTTCCTTCGCACCGTATGGACCTTCGGGGTCGTTGGTCTCGACGATGAACGTCTCGACATCGGGCATGTCGAGGAAGGTCGGCGATTTGTACTCGAGCATTGACGGCCATTTGTGCAGGCCTTTGCGGAACGCCTGCTCCTCCATGAGCGCCTCGCCGAGTCCCATGTACACGCTGCCCTCGACCTGGCCTTCGACGAGCAGTGGATTGATGGCGCGGCCCACGTCATGAGCGAGCCATACCTTGTTAATGTGCAGGAGACCGGTGCGCGGGTCGGCGTCGAGCTCGACCACGCAAGCCGAGTAGCTGTACGCCGGGCTGGGGCCGACACCTGAGCCCTTGTACGGACCGGCGATCTTGGGCGGTGTGTAGCTGCCTGCGCTGGTCAGTGTGCCGAAGCGTGCCTCGGCCAGCACGCTTGCTTCTTCGAAGGTGATGTCCTCGAATCTGCGGCCGGTTGCTGCCACGGCTTCGACGAGCATCGCGCGCATTTTGCGTGCCGCCTCCAGCGCCGCGTTGCCGGCCATGAACGTCACGCGCGACGAGTAGGAGCCGAGGTCGATCGGAGTGGTGTCGGTGTCGGCGGTCACGAGACGGATGTCCTTTGGCTGCAGGCCGAGCTCTTCGGCCACGACCGCCGCGAGCACCGAGTCTGAGCCCTGGCCGATGTCCATCGCGCCGCAGTAAACGGTTACGCCGCCGCGGTCGACTTTGATCTGGACCTCGGAATGGGGCATGTCGTTCCAGTAGATTGCGGTCCCGGCGCCGGATAGATAGGACGAGATCGCGAATCCCATGCCGTGGCCGGACCGCCGCTTGCGCGTGCGAAAGCCGGACGCTTCCATCACCCGCGCGGTGCATTCCTCGAGGCCGCAAGACGTCACCCGCAGCCAGTTCACCGTGCGGGTCATCGGCTTGACGAAATTGCGGCGCTTCATGTCGACCGGGTCCACGCCGAGGTCGTGGGCGATCTTCTCGAGATGCAGCTCGATTGCGAATCGCGGTTGGGGCGTGCCGTGCCCGCGCTTGGGCCCGCACGGAGGCTTGTTCGTGAAGACCCGGCAGCCCTCGAATCGGTACGCGGGGATGTCGTAAGTCACCGTCTGCAGGGCGCCCGTGTAGAAAGTCGAGGCGACCCCGTAAGAGCCGTATGCGCCGCCATCGAGCGCGGTCTTGAAGTGCATGGCGGTGATGCGCCCGTCCTTGGTGACGCCGGTGCGCACCCACATCAGCACTGGGTGGCGACCGCGATGGGCGTAGAAGACCTCCTCGCGAGTGAGGGTGCACTTGACGGGACGGCCGGTCATCATCGCCAGCTTGGCCACGACGATCTCGTGCGCGAACGGGTCGGTCTTGCCGCCGAACCCGCCGCCGTGGGCGGCGCCGACCACGCGGATGCGGTTCATCGGCAGCTCCAGGACCTTGGCGAGCGCGCGGTGCACGTAGTGGACGACCTGGGTCGAGGACCACAACGTCACCCTGCCATCGACGTAGGTCGCGACTGCGCTGTGCTGCTCCATCGGAAGGTGCGTGTTGCCCTGGAAGAAAAAAACGTCCTCGCGCACGTGGTCGGCGCGCGCGAAGCCTCCGTCGACGTCGCCGAACTCCAGCGCGACCAGCTTGTGGATGTTGTTGGGCCCGCCGTAATCCTGGATGCGCTCGTCCTTCGGGCTCGCGAGCGCGGCGTCGATGGACATGACAGGGTCCAGCACCCCGTACTCGACCGCTATGGCGTCGCACGCGGCCGCCGCGATCTCCTCCTCGGTCGCGGCCACCGCCGCGATGGGATCGCC
>DASWGF010000194.1:0-5529 GCA_036393875.1 Candidatus Dormiibacterota bacterium | reverse complement strand
GCCAGGCCGGTGATCGGCGCAACGCCGTTGACCAGGCCGGCGCGGCCGGGCGCGTGGGGCGGGTTCAAGTCGACCAACGTCGCTCCAAGCGTCGAAAACGCCGCCCCGGTGGCGATGCCCTGCACGACGCGAGCGACCAGGAGGACCCTGACATCCCCCGCGATGATGAACAAGACGAAGGCCGCGGCTTCGAGTGCGATCGCAGCTGCAAGTAAGGGGCGGCGACCGACGTGGTCCGACAGGGAGCCGAGTACGAGCAGCGACCCGATCAGGCCAACGACGTAGACCGCGAAGATCACGGTCAGCGTCGAGTCAGTGAAGCCCCACTCCTTCTGGTAGACGACGTACAGCGGCGTCGGGGCGCTCGCCGCTGCCGCGAAGAGCACGAAGATGGCGGCGATCGCCGCGAAAGCGATCGGGAACGGCAGGCGGTCCGGGCCGCCTGCCGCCTCCTTCTGAGGATCCGCGGTCGCGCTGACTGCGATGGCCGGGCCTACTTTTCGGCGAGCGCCCGGCTAGCGGCCGCGACGATGTCGGCATAGACGTCGATCATGGGTATCGGTTCTTCTCCCCGGTGCTTACGATGGCGCCCTCGATTGGACAGAACGGTCTGTACAATAACACAGACCGGTCGGTAAGATGATGCAATGGCTTTGAAGACCACTGAGCGCGCCACCACACGCAAGCCGAACACTGCGCGCGTGTCCGCGAGAGACCGCTTGCTTGCCGCCGCGGACGAGCTCTTCTATGCGGAAGGCGTGCATGTCGTCGGCGTTGACCGGATCGTCGAGCGGGCCGGCGTCACCAAGGCCTCGCTGTACAACACCTTCGGGAGCAAGGACGAGCTGGTGCGGGCCTATCTCGAGAACCACTTCCGCCGCCGGCAGGCCCGAGTTGCGCACATCCTGGCCGCCAACAAGACGCCTAGAGAGCGCCTCCTCGCCGTGTTTGGCGAGGTTGAAGATTTGCTGTCAGGGTCGGCATTTCGTGGGTGCCGGTTCATCAGCGCCGCCGCGGAGTCGCAGCCCGGCGACGCGGGCGCAGTCGTTGCCGAGGAATATCGCGCCTGGCTTTGGTCCCTGTTCACCGATCTTGCCAAAGCAGCCGGCGCCACCGACGCCAAGCAGGTCGGCAGGCAACTGTTCCTGCTTTACGACGGCGCCGCCGTCGCCGCGCGAATGGACCAGGATCGCGGGGCTGCGGCCAAAGCAGTGAAGTCCGCGGCCATCGCCTTGCTCGACGCGGCGGTTCCGCCTAAGCGCCGCAGTCGCCGCGCACGGTGACCCTCGATTAGTTGAGGAAGGTCGCCAAGCGGCGCTCGAACAGGTCCGGATGGGCTTTGAGGACGCTGAGCATCGCCAGCCCGTCGAACTCGCGCGCGTCGTACTGGCAGATGGCAACGACCGGAAACCGCCTGCACATGACGTCATAAGCCTGCTCGAAGCGCAGCATCTCGGCCTCGGACCGAAACATCTGTCGCACGCAAGCCATCTCTCCGACGTGCCGGATGAGCGACGGACCGCGGGAGAGGATGGCAGCGAACTTTCCTTCCCAGTAGGAGACCGCCCGGTCCACGGTCGATCCGTCGAAGACCACAGCGGAGAACTGGCCGCTGGCGACCGCTCGACTGAGGTCCAGGCCGTCCTGGTTCTTCATGGCCTGCATGTAGTCGTCCAGGACTCCGTCGGTCGCGACGAGGAAACACGGCTGGCCGGAGCGTAGTCCGTCGACAAGGAATGGGACCGAGATCCGCATCCGCCCAGCGTCGCTGCTGTAGAAGGTCGCCAGGTGGCCGGGCACCGGGATGGGCAGGCCCCCCACATGGATGGCGGCAGGCGGCGCAAGCACCGATACCTTCTCGCTGCGATTCAAAAACTCGACCAGGTCCAAGCGGGCGAAGCGGCGCTCGCGGCGCCGGCCCACGCGATGGCTGGGAAGAAGACCTGCATCGCTCCACCGCCGGATCGAAGCCTGGCTGACCCGCAGGAAGCGAGCCGCCTCCGCCGTGTTCAGCAACTGCTGACTCATTTGCTCCTCTGATTTTCGTGCTATGGCTCGGGGTCCGGCAACGTCCAGGCGAGCACGGACTGCGGCAGGCTTGTGGCCAGCCAGCCCAACGGGATCAGCAGCAAGAGGAACTGCCACGCGGTCGAGGGCAGCGGCAGCCCGAGCCTGAAGATCAAGGCGACGATGACATACACGCTGATCAGCGCCACGGCATCAGTCAGGATCCGATACGCGACAGCCGTTGCTCGATCGCGCAGCTCGCGTTCACGCTCGTCGATGTGCGCTTCGCCGAACAACAGGCCGCGAACCGAGTAGTTGAGCAGCAGGAAGCATGTCAACTGCGCGGTTGCGAGCCCGGTGAGGTATGTCACCGGCGTGACTCCGAGGATTGACGGCAGCGCATCCGAAGGCCCGCCTGAGAGGGCGGCGACGGTCGCCACCAGCAAGAGGTAGAGCCCGGCGACGATGAGCCGGCGCCGACCACGGGAAAGTCGAACGCCCGGCTCGTCGGCCCGGCGCTCCCGAATCCACCCCCGCGCGAAGGCAATTCGCTCGACACGGGAACCTTTAGGGATCTCGCGTTTCATCGGGACACCTCCTTGGGCTGGGCGCTGCCATAGACCTGTTCGGACAGGGGCACGAATGGCCGCGTCGAGAAGATCGCTTCCACCGGAAGCCCGAAGACCTCGCTCACGCGAAATGCCAGCTCGAGACTTGGGCTGTAGTCGCCCCGCTCGAGATAGCCGACGGTCTGGTAGTTGACCCCCAGGGTGCGGGCGAGGTCGAGGCGCGACATCCCTCGCTCGGTGCGCAGAACCGCGAGGCGGTTGTAGATCTTTCGCTCGTCGCCTCCCATGCTGAACCTATATCAAATTGTTGTGCCTACACAACGTTTTGTCAAGACTAGAAATGTCGCCCTGAGCCGAATGCCTGACCGGGCGGTGCCAACGCGACGCCGGCGATGAGCACGTCGGCCACGGCCTCGGCATGGCCGCGGACGTCGCCCGCGTTTGGATTCGCCGGCGCGCCGAGTAGTGCAGCTTCGACGGGGTAGGCGTAGAGCGCGCCACCGCCCACGACGGCAAGGAAGTGAAGCGTTGCGTACGGAACGGGCCGTATCCGTTTGGCCGCAACGAGACGAGCCAGGAGGCGCTCAACCCCCGGGCGCAGCGGGTTGACGAAGCGGTCCATGACGAACCGGACGCGTGGGCTGTCGATCGCTCCCTCATGGTTCATGATCCGCAGCACCTCAGGGTGCGCCGCCGAGAAGATGACCTGCCGTACCACCCCTTGGCGGAGGGCTTCGAGGTCGTCGAGCGACGGAGAGTCGGCGACCTCGCGCCAGGTCTGCTCGGTCTGGGCGAGGACGTGCTCCATCGCCGCGAACCACAAGCCTTCCTTGGAGCCGAAGCGCGCGGTCAGCAAGGCATGGCTCACGCCGAGGCGCCGGCTCAGCTCGCGGACGGACGTCCCGTCATAGCCGGTCTCGGCGAACGCCTCCAGGGCGCCTTGAAGGAGAACATCCAGATCGATTTCCTCGCCGGCGCGCGGGCGGCCTCGTCCTCGTGGAGAGCCTGGAATGACCATGACTTGAACAGTGTTACAGAAATAGACAGCTGGTAATTACTTCCCCGAATGTCGGGTTCGAAAGGAGCGCAAAGCGAGGTGGCGATATGAGAAACACGAACCTGACCAGGACGATCCTCTGGGTGCTCGCGGCGGCCTACGCGGTAGCCCTGATTGCGAACATTGCGTTTGGGCTTTCCATCCCCATCGCGGTGGTGCTGTCGATATCGGTCGCGTTCGCGCTTATTCACGGGGCGGTGCGCTACGGCTGGAAAGGCCTTGCGGCGTTCATTGCCATCTGTCTCGTGGTGAGCAACATCCTGGAGAACACGAGCATCCTCACCGGCTTTCCCTTCGGGCACTATCACTACACGGATGCGCTCGGGCCGAAGCTCTTCCTGGTGCCGCTGCTCATTGGTCCTGCCTACTTCGCCAACGGCTACCTCGCCTGGGTGCTCGGGAACGTACTGATTGGAGATGTCCGCCGAGGGGCCAGTCCTTTCACGACGTTCGCGGTACCGTTTTTTGCTTCCTTTCTCATGGTCATGTGGGATCTGACCTTTGATCCAAGAGCATCGACCGTCGAGCACATGTGGATTTGGGAGCAAGGCGGCGGCTACTTTGGCGTACCGCTCACGAACTATCTGGGGTGGTTTTTCACCGTCTATGTGTTCCTGCAGCTGTTCGCTCTCGTAGTTCGTTTTCGCGAGTTTGGCAATCAGACAATGCGGACTTTGCCGCTGTCTTACTACGCTCAGGCGATCGTGATGTATGCGGTTGTCGGGCTGACACCTGTTCTGACCTTCCTGGTGGGCGGCAGCAATTCGCCGGTCACCGATGCAGCCGGTGTGGTCTGGCAGACCCGGAGCATCGCTGAAGCAGCGGCGACCGTGAGCATCTACACGATGATCTTTGCCGCCGGCTTGTCGGCGGCGAAACTGGTTCAAGGATTGGCCGACGCTCGGGATGTATCAGTTGAATCAGAGTCGGAAACAAAGACGGAGCGGCATACGGGGATTGGTCCCGGTAAAGGCATCCTCGCGGGCTAAAGGCGCTAGCGGATGGGGTCGCGGTTGTACGCCGCCCGCGCCCAGAAGTATCCGACCAGCGCGATCGCGACGCACCCGGCAGTGGCGACTATGGCGCTGTGGGCGATCGGGGTACCGAGCAGGAGTCCACGCAACGTCTCGAGGATATGGCCTCAGGGCCTGTGGACTGATCCGAACACGACAGGTTTTGATCCCAACGGCGAACGGCGACCTCCATTGCATCCCACGCACCGGGCTTGGTACGCACCGCTTACTGTGTCCCTGGGCACCCGGTTGTCGATTGGCGGTTCAGGTTTGCGACTCGACGCTTAACTACGACGAGGATCTCAGCACGTGTCGGAGCTGAGGCACCGATGGCGCACCCTGTATTCCCTCTTCGGTCTGGTAGACGCGACAACCCAAGCTAGCCGGCGCGTCTCCTCCTGCGAATGGGTCGCGGCCGTTGACCAGGAACGTCGGCGAGCCGTGAAAGTCGAGACGCTGTGCGTCTTCGGGCGAATCAATGCGCTGCTGCGTGATTTGCACGTCTTCGCGTCCGATGTCGGCCAGCGCTTGCAGCAGCCGTCGTTCAGCCAGTTCCCAGTGCGGACATCCGTCGAAGAACTGGATGGTGATTTTCACGGCTGCGATGAACCTCGCACTATTTGTGGCCTGGGCCCTCGCTTTTGGTGCTCGCGCCGATGAATTTCTCCGGATCCTTGTCGAAGCTCGCCTTGCAGCCGGCGGAGCAGAAGTAGTAGGGCTTCCCATCATGGACGGAGCGGTACTCGGCGGTGGCAGTATCGACTGTCATGCGACATACGGGATCAATTGCAGTTGTCTTGCCTGTCACGTCGTCTCCTTGGCCCGATTGGGCATGTTGGCTGATCGGCGCTGCATCATGTATTCCGACTTCGACCTTAGGCTC
>DASWGF010000193.1:0-2174 GCA_036393875.1 Candidatus Dormiibacterota bacterium | reverse complement strand
TTGAGGTCGGTGCCGTCCTGAAACAGGACTATCAGGAGCGACGCGCCTTGACTCGACGTCGACTGCACGGTGGTCGTTCCGGTCACGCCCAGCATCGCGTTCACAATCGGCACGCTTACCTGCTGGTCGACGATCTCTGGGGAGGCTCCGGAGTACGGTGTGATGACGATCACGGCCGGGACAGAGATGTCGGGGAGCAGGTCCTGCTGTACCTGAGTGGCAGCAAAGATGCCGGCACCGAACAGCAGCGCCACGCCAAGTAGGACGACGACCCCGAGACGAAGTGACAGTCGAGTGATGAACGCCAATTGACTCAGCCCCCTTCTTGGTCGCCGCTGAGGTTCCGGACCAGCAGCAAGCAAAGGTGGCGTAGTTGGACCAGCTGGTCGGCTGTGAACCCCTGCGCGACGGCGGCCTGCTTCGCCGTTGCATCTCTGCGCATCGCGTTGATGCGCTCGAGACCGGACTCCGTGATGACGGCTTGCACCGAGCGGCGGTCCGCGGGGTCCTGAACACGCTTCACCAAGCCGTCCCGTTCCAGGACGTCGATGATGTCGGTCATCGTTCTCGGCGTCACGTCCATGCCCTCGGCGAGCGCTCCCAGCGGTAGCTGGCGGCTCGCGCGGTGGCACAGGCGCGTGAGCACACGGAGGCGGCTTTCCGAGAGACCGTGACCCTCCGCGAAACGCTCCATCGCATCGTGGATCCGCTTCGAAGCCAGCCGCAGAGCGGCCAAGGCCTCGAAAACGTCGACCGAGCCCCCGCCGCCGTTCTCAACCACAGCTCGTCGCATGGCGGCGTCATAGAGGTATCCGGAGCCATCGACCGTGAGGTCTCCGTGCGTCAGAGGAGCCTGGACCTTAGTATCGGGTTTCCCCATAGTGAGGACACTCACTATAGTTGGGTGGACGGGTGGCGCCGGATAGGCTGCCTGCGAAGCCGCGGGTTTGGAGGTGGTCGATGAACATCGCGCTGTGGGTCCTGCAAGTCCTACTCGGCATTTTCTTCGTGTTCCATGCCACCGTCCTGCTTCGGCCATCGCCCGAGAGGCTCCGGAGCGGGATGCGGTATGTGTTGGAGATGCCCGCCGGCTTGCGCATCTTCGCCGGCGTCGCGGAGGGACTGGCAGGAGTAGGTCTCGTGGTTCCGGCGCTGGTGCACGTGCTGGTGTGGCTCACGCCGCTGGCGGCGGCGGGGCTGGTCGTGCTCATGCTGGGAGCGATCGTCTTTCACGTTCGCCGGCGCGAGTACCCGAACATCGGACTCAACGCCGTTCTGGGACTTCTCTCCGCGTTCGTCGCTTGGGGTCGGTTCGGGCCCTACCACTTCTAGTCGGTACCTCCGCGACAGCATTCCCGTACTTCCCGGGGCTACTTAGCTCGGGCCGAAATGTTTCGCGGACTCCCCCGCGCTTCGAGAATCTCGTAGCGAACGGCCCGGCGGATCACGAAAGAGTCGTTGGAATGGCGCTTGCGGGTCGCGCTGTCGACGACCCACGTGGCGCGATGCACGAAGCGCAGGTGCTCCGACAGGTACTTACGGAGCTCAGCGATGCTGCTGAATGGCACGAGATGCCAGAAACGGCCGCGACGCTTGCTTTCGAACAATCCCTCGCGCACTACGCGCGCGACCGCGCGATCGGACGCTCGGTCGTTCGCGAGCTCCAGCCTGTTGGTCTTCACGACCCCAAAGCGCTGGAAGCCCCGCGGCTTCCTGCGGTCCGCGTACGCCAGAACGCGCGAATCGGGCCGGGCGTCGACCAGGGTCCCGCCGGGTGCGAGAACCCTGTGTATCTCGGCCAGGGCATCGACCATGCCCTCTCGCGCGATTCATCAAAGCGTCCACGAGAGAATCACCACGTCGAAGGCCGCATCCGGATACGGCAGATCCTGCGCCGCGCCGGCGGCGAAGCGCACGTTTCGAACACCCGCCTTGCGCGCGTTCGCTTTGGCGGCAGCAATGGCCCCCGCGTCGGGATCGATCCCGTCAACCCTCGTGGCCAACGGCGCGATGCCGAGCGCCAAACGGCCATCGCCGCACCCGAGATCCAGGACGCGCTTCCCGAGCACGAGCGGCGGGCCGCCCCACGCCCTGAGCTCGTCATGTGGACGCGGCCGGAGCGCCGACGACAATGCCGGAAGGAGCCTGCCAACGTCGCCGACGGGGCCCCTTGC
>DASWGF010000192.1:0-9820 GCA_036393875.1 Candidatus Dormiibacterota bacterium | reverse complement strand
CGGAGGGCGCGATCGTCCCAGGCTCCAAAGGCTGGTATGCCGACACCCTGGGACAGCTTCTCGCGAATGTGGCCTACATCGGTATGACGTACACGCGGAGTCGTCGACGTCGGGAGGGCGACCTGATTCCGGCGCAGTGGCCAGCGCTGGTCGACCGCCCAACCTGGGACGCGGTACAGCGACAACTCCAGTCGAAACGCGGCCGGCGAGGGCTGAGACTCAATAGTGAGCCTGGCCGCGAGTACGCCTTCCGCGGCTTGATCGTGTGCGGCAACTGTGGGCGGCGGATGGCGGTCCACAACGACCGCAACCGCACGTACTACCGCTGTCGCGGCATCGGCGCACCTGACAGGTGTCAAGGCGCATGGGCCCGGGAAACAAGGCTGCTTGAGTGGGGCGACGAGCTATTCGGCCGACTCGACGCGTTGCGCCGTTCAGACTTCGCTCAACACCTGGCTGCGGCCCGTGACGTCAGGCCTCAAGGTCCAGGCGCTCTGGACCAGGTAGAGGCAACCATCGAGCGCAACCGCAAGCTGTTCTCGTGGGGTCACATCACTGAAGAGGCGTACCGCACCGAACATGCCCGCCTCGATGCCGTGCGCGAAGAACTTGCGGCCACCGTCGCTCCATCCAGTCCGCCGGTCGAGCTGGAGGGATTGCTGGACGCGTGGCGCACAGGTCTCCCTATCGTCAGGCGCGAGCTACTCGGTCGACTGTTCGATGGTCTCGAAGTCAGCGAGGGTCAGGTCGTCCGGTACATCCCGCGAAAGGATCGCGAGGCCGCCGTCACGAAGCTCGTTGATCTCGCGTGGCCGATCGAGCCACAGGTAATGGGTTTTGGTGGGCCGGGAGGGATTTGAACCCCCACAGCTTTCGCGGGTGGTTTACAGCCACTTGAGCTCGCCAATGCCCAGCCGACCCACTAGGGAGCAGTAATCGTACGCAATCTCGCCAGGGGCTTTTCCGCGCAACCTGCCCATAGAATGTCGCCGTGTCGCGAGGCTACGCGCGTTACGTCCTTGCGGTCATGGTCGGCATTAACTTCCTCAACTACCTGGATCGCTGGGTCGCCTCCGCCGCGGCGCCTCTGATCCAGAAAGAGTTCCACATTGACGATGCCCAGGTCGGGCTCCTCGGGACCGCGTTTCTCCTCGTGTATGCGGTCGCCGCCCTTCCCTTCGGCTACTGGGGCGACCGCGGAGTACGCCGCACGGTGATCGGCGTCGGGGTCACGATCTGGAGCCTCGCGACTCTGTTCTCCGGACTGGCTGCCAACTACGTCCAGCTGTTCCTCGGCCGCAGCGCTGTCGGCATCGGCGAGGCGAGCTACTACCCAGCAGGAACGTCGCTTGTCTCCGACTACTTTCCAAAGGAGCAGCGCGGCCGCGTCATGTCAATCTGGGGCGCCGGCAGCGCGGTCGGGATCGCGGTCGGGTTCGCGGGCGGCGGGTTCGTGGCCGACCACTTCGGCTGGCGCAGCGCCTTCTACTTCGCCGCCGCGCCCGGGCTCCTGTTCGCCTTCCTCGCCTTCAGCCTGCGCGAGCCGCTACGCGGGAGCATGGAGAAGCTCGGACCGACTCTTAGGCGGACGACCGACGCTACCGCCCGCACCTTCATCAACCTCATGCGCATCCCCACCCTGCGCGCCGCGATTCTCGCGCAGACCGTGCTCTATTTCGTCCTCGCCTCGAATGCATTCTGGCTGCCGACCCTGCTCCACCGGCGGTTCGACATGTCGCTCAGCGCGGCGGGCCTGCTCGCCGGCGTCGTCCTGGTGGTTGGCGGGCTCATCGGCACATTGTCGGGAGGATGGATCGCCGACCGCCGCGCCAAAACCAGGCCGGCCGCGCATCTCGAAGTTGGTATCGCCGGCTTCCTGATCGGCGCCGTCTTCATCATCATCGCGCTGGTCGCGCCCCTGAGCATCGGGCCTGTCCCGGTTTTCGTCCCCGCTTTCCTGGTCACGGTGATCGCCATCTACCTCCACGCCGGCCCGTTCACCGCGGTGTCGCAGAACGTTGTTTCGCCCGCCCTGCGCGCGAGCTCCGTAACCCTGCTGCTGTTTGTCTCGCACGTGTTCGGCGACTCGCACTCGACATTCGACGTCGGATGGATTTCGGACCACATCCACAGCCTTCAGCTGGCTCTGTTGATCACGTCGCCGACGCTGCTGGTCGTGGCCGCGATCGTCGCAGCGACAGGGTTGCGCGCGGTCAAGCACGACACGGAGACGATGGAAGCTGAATGGGCTACCCGGACACCGGAGCCCGCGACCGCTCTTAGTAGATGAATCCCACCAGGGCCGAGCCGAGCTGGCCGGGCTTGATCGTGCGCTGGTCGATCACGTAGAACGCGACCCAGTTCATCTCGGACACCATCCATGACCCGTCCGGATACACCGCTTCGACGTACGCCACATGGCCCGCCCAGCTCTCCCAGGTGACCATGATCGAGCCCACCCTCGGGGTCGGGCCGACCGCGAATCCCTTGTAGGCGGCGTTCTGGTACCAGTAACCGGCGTCGCCGCTCCACGTCACAAGGCGCTTGGTCGCGACGTAGTACGTGCACCAGCCGCCCGGGAAGTTGTTCTGGGGCGGTCCCGTGTAGGGGCCGAGGCAGCAATTCAGGACCTTGACGGTGTAGTTGCCATGCGTGCCCGTGCGCATGAGCTGCTGCCACAGCGCCGGCGGCGGCGGGAAGGCGCCGCCCACGCCGTTGGGGACCACGAGCACCGCTCCGGTTGTCAGGTGGGGCGTGCGGAGCCGGTTGAAGTCGTAGATGGTCTGGGAATCCACTCCGTAGGTGCTGGCGATGCTGTCGATGGTGTCGCCCGCCTTGACGGTCACGACAACGCCCGGTATCGGCGGGATCACGATCTGGTCGCCGGTGGAGATCGAGTCGTTAGAGAACAGATTCGAGTTCGACCAGCGGATCTGGGACACGGTCACGCCGTATTTGGTGGCAATCGAGTCGAGAGTGTCGCTGGCCTGCACTGTGTAGGTGAATGGCTGGTGGTTGATCGGCGCAGAGCTCGGGATGGAAACCGGCTTGATGATCGTGCTGTAGCGGCCCAGGGAGATGTCGCCGGCGGTCCCGCCTTCGCTTTCCACGAGCGCCTCGGCGTTGACGGTGCCGAGCCTGGAGGTCAGATAAGCCGGGACGTGCCGATCCATCGACGCGTACGACGAAATTCCAACAGCTATCGCGAGTACGACAGCATGGGTCAGGTATCGATGGACTCGCAAATGTCTACCCCTAAACGTTGCGACCGTCAGTGAACCAGCCAGCAGGCCGGACCCCAGAGAACGGGGGCCAACGTAACAGACCCCCGCCAAGGTCGTCAACCCGCCAGGCCGCCACGATCGGTCGCGCGAACGAAAGTTCGCGACTGGCCGCTGATCTCAGCTCCAACGTGGGAACGGAGCGCTTGTGGGCGCCTTGGCGAACGAAAGTTCGCAAGGCCCCAACGGACCCTCGCCGCTTCGAGTTCATGGTCAGACCCAGCCCCACGGGCGGTACAACGCTCGAGGGCCGCACAAGCTTGCTGCCCCGAGAGCCCGGTCTAAGGGCCTCCGCGCACGTAAATCGTCTGGCCGGAAACGAAGCTGGACTCGTCGCTGCACAAGAAGGCGATCACGCTCGCGATGTCCCCCGGCTGGCCGACGCGGCGCAGTGGTATCTGCGATGCGGCGCCCAGCTTGAAGGTCTCGTAGTCCATGCCCATGCGTTCCGCGGTGGCGCGGGTCATGCGCGTCTCCACGAACCCTGGAGCCACCGTGTTGACGTTGACGTTGAACGGCCCCAGCTCGATCGCCAGCGTGCGTGCCATGCCTTGCAGGCCGGCCTTGGCCGCCGAGTAGTTGGCCTGTCCCCGGTTGCCGAGCGCAGACGTCGACGAGAGAAACACCATCTTTCCGTACTTCTGCTCGACCATCTGCTTCTGCGCCGCGCGCGCGCAGAGGAACGTGCCTTTGAGGTGGGTGTCGATGACTGAGTCCCAATCCTCGTCGGTCATCTTGAAGATCAGGTTGTCGCGGATGATGCCCGCGCACGTGACCAGGATGTCGAGCCGGCCGAGCTCCGCGACGGTTCGCTTCACCATCGCCTCGACCGACCCCCTGTCGCTCACGTCGCACGCGACGCCGAGGCCGCCGATCGCAGTCGCGACCTCGCGTGCCGGCGCTTCGTCGAGATCCGAAACTGCCACCCGAGCGCCCTCGGCTGCAAGCAGCCGCGCGGTGGCGGCGCCTATCCCGCGGCCACCGCCGGTGACAAGCGCAACCCGATCTTTGAACTTCACTCGGTCTCCGTGTCGAGGGCGATTCCGCCGTCCTTGCGCGGATCGGAGGCGCCGTGAAGGAATCCATCTTTCTCGCCGGCGATCACCTGCGGCCTGGCAAAGTACGAGTCGTAGCTGAGCGTCCGGCGGTTGACCGCGTAGCCGCGCTGCTCCAGGCCGCGGCTCACGGCCACAGGAATGCGGCCCTCCATCTGCACCACGTCTCCCTGGAAGTCGATTCGCGGCGCGCTCACCGCCTCGACGGGCGTCATCTTGTGATCCAGGATGTTGACGAGGACCTGCAGAATCGCGGTCACGATCTTGGTGCCGCCCGGCGCCCCGATGCACACGCGCAGGCGATCGCCGTCAAATACGAGGGTCGGTGTCATGCTCGTGGCACGCGTCTTGCCTGGCCGCACCGAGTTGGCGTTGCCTGGACGCGGGTCGAAGCAGTTCATGTAGTCGTTGTAGCCAAAGCCCAGGCCGGGGGTGACTACGCCGCTCGCAGAGCCGAGCGTGTGGGTCAGCGAGACGGCGTTGCCCGAGTCATCGACGACACAGACGTGCGTCGTGTCGGGCCGATCGTGCACCGCCCCCGCGCCGACTGCCCCGCCCGCCTCCACGGCCGCCACCGACCGAGCCTTGGCCGCGTAGTCCTTGTCGGCAAGCGCCCCGGTGGGCACGTCGACGAAGCGCGGGTCGGCGACGTGAAGCTCGCGGTCGGCGACCGCCCAGGCCATCGCCTCGACCAGCAACCGCGCCGACTCGGTGCTCGGCCATCCATGCGCGCCCACGTCGTAGCCCTCGAGGAAGTTGAGCATTTGAATCAGGGTGATGCCGGCGGCCGGTGGGCCCGCGGCGACTACGGAGAGACCTCGGTACGTGCCGCGCAGCGGCTCCGTCACGTTGACCCGGTAGCTCGCCAGGTCTTCGCGCGTGATGAACCCGCCATGGGCCTCGAAGTCGGAGACGATCCGATCGGCGATCTCACCTTTGTAGAAGACGTCCGGTCCCTCGTCCGCGAGCCGTTCCAGCGTGCGGGCGAGGTCCTTCTGCACAAATAGTTCGCCAATATCGAATAGTTCGCCGTTGCGCATATAAATGGCCTTCGCCGCCGCCGTGGCCTGGATGCGCTCGCGGTTGGGCACGACGTCGGGCCCGTAATCGGTCGTCCAGTAGCCGTGCATGTACCCGGTCACCGGAAACCCGTCGCGGGCGAGTGGGATGGCCGGCTCGATCGCTTGCGCCCAGGTGATGGTCCCAAACCGAGTCAGCGCCTCGTGCAGGCCGGCCACCGTGCCCGGAACCGCGACTGACTGGTGGCCGACGTCGTTCACCCAACCGTCGAGCACGTAGCCGTAACGATCCGCGGCCTGGCGGATGAAGAGGTGCTCCCACTGGTCCTCTCGAGAGCGTGCGCCGGCGGTCGCGTAGAACTCGAGCAGGACGTCGCCGATTCGAGGCCCGTGCACGAGCATCACGCCGCAGCCGCCGATGCCGCACATCTGAGGGTCGATTACGCCCTGTACGAAGGCGCACGTAACTGCGGCGTCGACCGCGTTGCCTCCGCGCCGCATGACCTCGAGGCCGATCTCGGCCGCGGCCGGCTGCGGGCAGACGATGATCGCCATACGAAAAGAGTAAGGGCGGCGACATAACTCGGCACGCGCGCCGATCTTGCGAACCCGCGGCGAGCTTCCTTAAGACCTGAACTCGCCGATGGTTAAAACGCCAGCGTGTTGCAAGACACGTCGCGCGTGGCCGTTTTAAGTGATAGGTGAACGGGCAGCCGCAAGGAGGCGCTCGACACCACGAGAGCGAGGGGAAAGTCGAATGCCATCAGGCGCTCGGACGGCGCGGCGGCAGATGCGCGGGCAATCGCTGGTCGAAACAGCGATCACTCTACCCGTGCTCCTGCTGCTCGCATTGGGCGTGACCGACATCGGGCGCGCCTTCTACTACCGCGAGGCCGTGGGCAACTCGGTGAGGCAGGCCCTGCGCGTGGCAGTGTCGCCGGACCAGCACGCCGCCGCTGACAGCATCTGCGCCGGCACGAGCAGCGGACCGCTGGCCGTCACCGTGAGCTCGCCCATACCGCCGGCCGGCGGACCTATCTCGACCATCGCCAACGAAGCCGCGCTGGAGAGCTCCAACAACGGCACTCCTGCGGGCTCGGTGATCGCGGGCTCGACGCTGTCGATCACGTTCCACTGCCTCAACGGCTCCGCGGTCACCAACGCCACCGCCAACGGCAATGGACCGTTGGACCCGGGTTCCGATTCGGTGACCGCAAGCCTGACCAACACCATGAAGATCATCACGCCGCTACTGTGGCCGATCGTGGGCTCGCAGATTCCGATCACGGTGAGCTCCTTCCAACGGAGCGAGTACTGATGAATCGAAAGAAAGGCCAGGCGCTCGTTGAGTTTGCGCTGGTATTCCCGTTCCTGTTCTTCATGCTCGCTCTGACCGTCGACCTGTTCCGCGTCGACTGGGCGACGACCACGGTCGCAGAGGCAGCACGGCAGGGCGCCCGGCAGGCCGTGCCCAACGCCGACCCTTCTGACAACCCCTTCGGCACCCCGGGGGGTTCGTGCTCGGGCACGACCCAGGTGAACACGGCGAACGGCAGCGGCTGCCTCACGAGCGCGCGTGTCTACCAGACGGTGGTCGGCGTGCTCGGCGGGTTCAGCGCCGGCGCCAACATGTTGGAAGCGTCGCCGTCGAACTGCCCGAACCCCGCGGTCGGCCATGCGTCCGTCTGCATCTATCCCAACGAGCAGGGCGGCGCGGGGATCTACGCCAGCTGCGCCGCCGCGCGCAGCGCCCTGGGCCGTGATCCAGCGCCGGGCGACCTCGGTGCGCGTGCGCCCGAATATGCCAGCCCGCAGTACAAGGGCTGCTTCCCGATTGTCGTGACGGTCATCTATCGCTACGACACGCTCGCCCCATTCCTCGGTGGCGCCGCGCCCAACTTCCTGAGGATCGCGTCTTCCACCTCGATGGTCGCGGAGTACTGAGGCGGATAAGAAAGTGAAAGAACGAACAAGCCGGTCCCAGAGCGGCCAGGCCATCGTGATCGTCGGCGCGATGCTCATCGCGCTCACCATCCTCGGCACCATGGTGTTCGACGTCGGTCTTTCGATGTCCGACCGGCGCAACCTGCAGGCATACGCTGATGCGGCCGCGCTCGCGGGCGCGCGGTCGTACGGACCTGCCGGTCCTGCCCCGGCTCACTGGGTGGCCCTTCAGTATCTGGCGCCGACGCTCGGCTTCACACTGCCGACCGGCGCTTGCGCTGGCCCCGCGAACTGCCCCGCAGGCACTTACTCCGTCGCCGGTTTCAACATCCAGCTCCTGGACTCCTTTCGGGTCAACGGGATCTACAACTACCCAAGCGTCCTCGACGTGCTGCTGCAACACCAGCAGCCGAGCATTTTCGCGCGCATGGTCGGATTCTCGCTCCTCAAAACCGCCGCGTCGGCGCGGGCGTCCACGCCCGGGCCCGAGTTCGTCGGCGCCGTCTACGCGGTCGCCGCTGTGACCGGAGACGCAAACATCAACGGCGGTGGGGCCGCCTTCCAGACAGTCGGTGGTCCCGTTTATGCGTATGGCAGCTTCGGCGCCAACAACGGTCCGCACTCCACAGGCGTGCCTTCGGTGCAGTACAACTACAACGGCACGGCGCCCTGCTCGCCGGCCATACCCAACCAGCTCGACAACGGCGGCGGCCCCAATGGTCTCAACTACAACACCACCGACGGCGGCACGCTGGCGACGCGCACGGGCATACCCTGGAACGACGTCTTCTCGAACGCGTCGCCCACGACTGCCGGCCCGGTCTATCTGTCGGCGGCTGCCGCCCTGGACGGGTCAGGCAACTGGATGCCTGGGATCTACAACGGTTTCGCGCCCAGCGGCGGCACCATGAACGGCGGCGTGTACAAGATCATCAACTCGCCCAGTCTGGCCCTGGGCAACGTTACGAACACCGTCCACGCGACGTCCGGCACCTCGAACGGCGCTGACGCAGTTGCGATCGTGATCGATTCCTCCGACACCGGTGGGCTCAATCTAAGCCAGGCTGTCCTCAACGGGCTGGACGACATCAACAACACAGGGCTGCGCGACCCCGCAGGGACGCACAACTTCGTGATCTATGGCGGCAGCGGCCCCACTGCCTACACCGCGGGCGTGACGATCGGACCCGGCGCCTCCACCGACATGAGCGGGATCATCTACCTGCCCAAGAGCCCTTACGTGAGCGACGGCAACTCCAGCCCGCAGTTCACAGGCTCGCTCATCGTGGCGAGCATGACCGTGCAGGGAGGCGGCAACGGCGCGCAGGTGTTCCACTGGGTGTGCGGCCTGAACGCGGTGAACGACCAGCGGTACTCGGGAGGGCTTCTGCGCTAGAAGGCCGGCAGCTCGATCGTGAACGTGCTCCCCGAACCAGGCTTGGTCTGAACCCGGATCGTGCCGCCGTGGCGCTCGACGACGCGCCGCGCGATGGCCAGGCCCAGCCCGCTCCCTGAGTCGCTGCGCTGGAATCGATCAAAGAGATTCTTGAGCCGGTCGTCGTCGATGCCCGGCCCGTGGTCGATGACGTCGATGTATGGGCCCGCACTCCCGTTGGCCACGCGAAGGGTCACCGCCTCACCTCGCGGAGTCACGCGCACCGCGTTGTCGACGAGGTTGGCGACCGCCTCGCGCAACAGGTCCTTGTCGGCGCTGATGCGAGCCGGCGTGCGCAGCTCCGTCACAAACTCGACGCCTGACGTGCCCGCCTGCGCCGCGTAGGCGTGCACCACGTCGGCTGTGAGCTCGGTGAGGTCGACCAGCTCGCGACGCAGCGGGACGTCTTCGTCCGCGTGAGCAAGCGCGCGCAGGCGCGCGAGCATCCTCTTCATTCGCTCCGCCTCCGCCACGCTGTCAGCGATCGCGTCCTCAGTGGGACCCGACGCGGGCTGGGCCCTGCGCAGGATCGACAGGTTGGTCATGATCGTCGCCAGCGGAGTGGCCACCTGGTGGGAGACGTCGGTGAGGAACCGGCGCTGGGCGGCCAGCACACCGGCGAGCTGTTCGTTGGCCTTGCCCTGCGCCTGGATGGCGAGGTTCATCCGAAAGATGAGCGGCAGCACGACCAGGGGCAGCGCCGCCGCCACCGGCGCCTCGACGGCCAGCAGCGCCACGCTCACCGCGCTGGCCGCCAGCGACAGCGATGCGGTCCATGACGCTTCCGCGGCCCGTCGCAACAAGACCAGGTACGGCCGGCCGGTGTGCAGCGATGCCGGAAGCACGGCCAGCACGAGGTTGACGATTGCAAAAACGAGCCCGGCCAGCGCGGCGCGCGCATCCACGCTCGGGTTGGTGTCGTTCCCGACCGGGCCGATCGAGGCGGCCAGCGAGCTCGCCACGAGCACGTTGCCGGCGTTGAAGGCGGCCTCCCGCCACTTACGCCCGACGACCAGGTTGCCGGCCACGACCCCTGCTGCGGCGGTGGCCGGTCCGACGGCCGGCGGCAGGAGCAGAGCCGCGACC